>JBDKLU010000097.1:0-4674 GCA_039795475.1 Actinomycetota bacterium
CGGGTAATTCCACGGCGAGATGATCAGCACGGCTCCGAGCGGCTCGCTGACGGTACGCGCCGACGCCGGCCAGAGCGACATGGGCACACGCACACGCGAGTCGCGCATCCATGATTTGAGGTGACGAAGTGCGTGATTGATTTCGGCGAGAACAAAGCCAATCTCGGTGATTTCAGACTCGACCGGATTCTTTCCCAAGTCAGTCAGTAGAGCCTGTTCAAACTCGGGTGCGCGATCGAGCAGCATGTTTCTCAAGCCCTTGAGTTGCGCACGGCGCCAGGCGAAGGATGCGCCACCAGCGCGCCGCAGACGGCGGAGCTCGTCGGCCAGGGTTTCAGTCTTCTTCGCCATGCCTCGACACTACTCCGGCAAGGTGATTGAGCTTGTCGAAATCAGCACCGACAACGCAAAAGGCGGGCCGGAAAACCGACCCGCCTTTTGCGTGGTTTGAACAACCAGCTCTGATTAGCCGTTCAGGTGGAACGCAGGGAGCAGGAAGTACACGAAGAAGCCAGCTGCAACGATCCAGAGCAGCGGGTGAATCTCCTTGGCCTTACCAGCGAACGCGCGGATGATGACGTAGGAAACGAATCCGACACCAATACCGTTTGCGATCGAGTAGGTGAAAGGCATAACAACGATTGCCAAGAAGGCAGGGAACGAGATCGTCCAGTCCTTCCAGTCAATGTCGACAACCTGCGACATCATGAGGCAACCAACGACGACCAGAGCCGACGCACCAACCTCAACAGGAACGATGCTCGTCAGCGGCGAGAAGAACGCAGCCGCAATGAAGAGCAGACCAGTGAACGAGGTGGCAAGACCGGTACGTGCGCCACCGGCGATACCGGATGCACTCTCGATGTAGACCGTGTTCGACGAGGTCGAGCTGTAACCACCAGCAACAGCGCCAACACCTTCAACGATAAGAGCGCTGGTGAGGCGGGGGAAGTTGCCCTTGGCATCTGCCAGACCAGCCTGCTTCGACAGACCGGTCATGGTGCCCATGGCGTCGAAGAAGTTCGAGAACACGAGCGTGAAGATGAGCATGACAGCGGCGAGTGCGCCCAGACGGGTGAACGAACCGAAAAGGTCGACCTGTCCGATGGTGCTTACGTCAGGCAGCGAAACGATCTGCGAAGGCCAGCCGGGAACGGTGGTGTCCCAACCGAAAGGAGTAACGAATTCGCCGTTTACGAACTTGCCACCGATGTGGAAGATCGACTCGATGATGATCGCAACGATGGTGTCAACAACCAGACCGATGAGGATCGCGCCGCGAACCTTGAGGGCCATGAGAACAGCGATGAGCAGAACACCGAAGATGAAGACGATGGTCGGCCATCCGAGTTCGTGGTTCGGGCCTACACCCCAGTTGACGGGAACGGGAGTGTTTGCAGCGTCAGCGTTGCGACGAACGAGACCGCCGTCGACCATACCGATGAAGGTGATGAACAGACCGATACCAACAGTGATGGCGGTCTTCAGTGCCGGGGGAACCGAGTTGAAGATCATGGTTCGCAGACCGGTAGCCGCGAGGATGACGATGATAATACCGTCGATCACCACGAGACCCATGGCTTCAGGCCAGGTCACACCGTGCACGACCGTTACCGCGAGGAATGAGTTGATACCCAGACCAGCAGCGATAGCGAACGGCAGGCGAGCAACCAGACCGAACAGAAGGGTCATCACACCAGCGGTCAGTGCCGTGGCGCTAGCGATGGCTGCGGGGTGCGGAGCTGCACCACCAATGAAGTTGCCCGCAACGTCCTTGTTGAAGGCGAGGATGATCGGGTTCAGGATGATGATGTACACCATCGTCATGAAGATAACGAGACCGCCACGGAACTCAGTTCCGATGGTCGAGCCTCGCTTGGTTACTTCGAAGAAGCGGTCGAGAAAACCGGTCTCCTTGGTCGTGTTAGCCACGAATGGACTCCTTGGTTGTAGGGGTGAAGCAGGGAATGACGCAAGAATACTGGGCAAATTCACAGGATTGTGTGCACGGCGCGCACGTTTCTTGTCAACGAAAAAGGCCCCTCCGAAGAGGGGCCTTTTCGATGTGACTACTTGGACAGGGCTGCGACCAATGCTGCCTTTGTCATCGTGGAGTAACCCGTGACACCCTTGGCCTTGGCCTGAGCTCGAAGCTGAACGACGGTCTGTGAGGCGAGACCAGCTGCAGCGGGTGCCTTTGTCGCAGGTGCCTTTGCTGAAGGCGCCTTAGCTGGCGACTTCTTCGCAGCGGACTTCTTCGCAGCGGGCTTCTTGGCCGCAGGCTTCTTAGCAGCGGGCTTCTTGGCTGCAGGCTTCTTAGCAGCGGGCTTCTTGGAGGCAGCCTTCTTCGAAGCGGCAGCAGACTTCTCGACCTTTTCAGCAGCCTTAGCGGTCACCTTGAGAACGTCTTTTTTTGTCTCTTTTCCCGCCTTTGCAACCTTCGTTGCAACCTTCGCGGCAGCCTTCTTGATATCTTTTTCGGTGGCCTTAGCCTTCTTCTCGAGCTTGGCAGTTGCCTTTGCGAGCACCTTATCGAGGGCAGCCTTCTGCTTCTCTAGGGCAGATTTCTTCTTGTTCGCCATGATGGACCTTTCTGCGATCGGTGCAGGGCACCACGATCGGCTTATGTTCGGTCACTCAGTTAACCCATTGAAGGTGAACAGATAACCCCCTGCTAGGGATTGTTCACCGAGAGTTCACTTTTTCTCGTTCTTCCAGAATGCTGCGAGCAACCGCGCGCACAGTTCTGGGCGGTCGGCATGCGCCGAGTGTCCCGCATTTGCAACGACCCAGTAGTCGGCACCGAGCGTTTCTGCGAACTCGCGTTGCTGAGCGATGGGCCACGCGTCGTCATGGGATCCGTGGCTGACGAGCATTCGCACGCCTGCCTGGGCGAGTTCATCTGAACGGTCGCGATGCTCGTAGAGGTGAGTAAATCCTGCATCGAGTTGGGCTGGCAGCGTGCTGAAGAGACGACGGTGGTAGAACTCTTCAATCACGTTAAGTTCGCCGCGCAGGTCGGCATCGGGGTCTTGTCCTGCTTCTTGACGGAAACCAATCCACAAACCACGGATGCCATGCTCGCGCAGCACCCCCTGCTCGCCCAGCATTTGCTCACCGAGCGAGCCCGCTCCCGAGTTCCACATCGTGAAGCTCGCGAAACGACCCGGATCTTGAATGACCGCTTCGGTTGAAACTACACCGCCGAAACTGTGTCCGAGCAAGTGAACATCCCGACCGAGCTCGAGTGCGTCGGCGAGAAGGTGAATGTCTCGAGCAAGGGTCGGCAGGTCATAGCCATCAGCCGTTTCTGGGCCGGTTGAGCCAGGCTGTCCGCGCTGTGAAAACGAAACGACTCGAAAGCCCTGATCAGCAAGCTCTTGGAACATCGGAAAGAACGTACTCAACGAACTCGTGAAACCGGGCACGAGCAAAGCAACGCCATGTTCGTTGCTGGTCGCAGGCATGTCGGCTACGGCGAGTTCAACATCCCCAATATTGACCTGCCTGAGTACGGCAGTTGCCGGAAGCATGTCATCGAGCGTCTTGCCCTGCAGTTCAAACGCGGGCGGTGGAAGAGCGGTCATGCCGCCAGATTACCGCTGGTCGAGGGCGCGAGTAAGTACGTCGACGAGAGCAGCCATCTGAACGGAGTCCTGCGACTGCGGGTCGAGAGCTTCACCTTCGAGTGCACGAGACGCGAGACCCTGCTTGCTGTCGATGAGCTCGGCAATCTTGCCGTCGAGGGTCTGGGCGGCAATGATGCGCCAGGCAGTAACGGGCATCTCCTGTCCGATACGGTGAACGCGGTCGATGGCCTGAGTCTGTTCGGCGCTGGTCCACGAGAGCTCTGCAAGAACAACGTTTGATGATGCCTGAAGGTTCAGACCGACACCCGCCGCGGTGAGCGAACAGACGGCGATCTGAACTTCGTCATCCTTGTTGAAAGCGTCGATGGCCTGCTGACGAGCAGGCGTCGACTGGTCACCACGAATCGAAACGTGCTTGATGCCCTGAGCGCTGAAGGCGCGCTCGGCGGCATCCATGACGTCGATGTGCTTCGCGAAGAACACGACCTTGCCCACCGAACGCGCGAGCTGAGCAGCGTAATCGCTGGCAAGACCGGCCTTGGCCTGACCGATTTTGCGAACCATCGTGAAGATGTTTTCGCCGGTCTTCTGGTTCTTCGACTCATCGATTTCTTGTTGGGCAACCAGACGGATGAGGTCGGCAGTTGAACCACGGAACGAACTGTTGATTGCCAGACGCTCGTAGCGGGCAACCAAACGCTTGGCCAGCTCAGCCTCAGCGGCACGGATGCTCGCACCGAGTTCATCGTCGAGTTCAACGGGCAGATCAACCACGCGCTTGGCAGGAAGGTCTTTGGCGACGTCGATCTTGCGACGGCGCACGATACCCATCGAGATCACGGTGTCGCGAGCAGCCGCATAGAAGTCTTTGTCTGCAGGCGTGAGACCGACAGCTTCGAGCTTGCGCATGAGTTCGCCCGACGGCTTGTCGTTTTCGATCCAACCGAGGAACATCCAAATCGCACGGAAGTCGTCGATGTCGTTGGTTGTGCGCGCAGAGCATCGAAGTGATGTTTGGTTCGTGGCAGGACGCAGCCGATGAGCGAGATAAACAGCAGCAGGTAGATCGCCGAGAACCACGCCG
>JBDKLU010000098.1:0-4197 GCA_039795475.1 Actinomycetota bacterium
TCGAGCACAAAACCGAACTTGCCAACAACGACGGTTTTACCGGCAATGACCGCGGTCAAACCGTGAGCAGTTGTTTCAACGACAGAGTCACATACCTCGAGTGGGACACCACGGAACTTGGCCGCAATAACGATGGAGTGAGCCAGAGTGTGCGCCGATGACTGTTCGGCAGATGCTGCAAAGCGAAGGACATCTTCTGCAGACCACGCGCCTGCCTCGCGAATGTCGACCAGGTCGGGCTGACCGTGCGTAAGTGTGCCGGTCTTATCGAATGCAACTGTTTTCACGCGAGCAAGTCGTTCGAGTGTGCCAGCATTCTTGATGATGATTCCGTGCTTGGCTGCGCGGCTCATTCCCGCGATGAAAGCCACGGGGGCGGCGATGATGAGCGGACAGGGTGTCGCCACAACCAAGACTTCGGCAAATCGTGAGGCATGCCCGCTGATGATCCAACCAACGGCAGCCAGGAGATAAGCAACAATCGTGAACGGAACGGCATAGCGATCAGCCATGCGCACGAACGGGGCCTTACTTTCTGCGGCTTCTGCGACGAGGGCAACAATGCGCTGGTACTGACTGTCTTCTGCGCGACGACTCACAATCATGTAAATCGCTGAGGCTCCATTGACCGATCCACTGATGAGGTCATCGCCCGCGATGCGATCAACAGGCAGACTCTCACCGGTGAGCGAAGACTCATCCAGGACAGCATCGGCAGAGATGAGCTTGCCGTCTACCGGAACGACCTCGCCGGGCTTAACCATCAGGGTGTCACCAATGGCAACCTCTGAAATCGGGATGTCAACTACTCGATACGCGTCTTGACGGTGAGCAATCAAGGGTGAACGCTCAAGCAGGCTGGTCAGTTCACGCTTTGCTCGACGCTCGGCGAAATCTTCGAGAGCTTCACCACCGGTGAACATCAACACGATGATGATGGATGCCCAATACTCACCGACAACAACGGTTGCGACGATGGCCGTCACGGCAAGGATGTCGATTCCGTAGTGTTTGCGCAGGATTGCGCGCACCATTCCGACAGACTCGATCGCCGCAATCAGCAGTGAGAATCCACTGATGGTGATTTGAGTGGCCAGCTCGAGCCCAGAAAACATGAGCACAAGACCAACCACTGCGATGATGATCGTGGCCGCAAACGAGGGATAGTGCTTCGCAAAACGCCACAGCTTCATTGCGCGCACCCTTCCCGTTGCTTTCAGTTACAGGCTACCGCCGCAGTCACGAATCCTTTACAAACCCTTAACATCGTTGTCGGCTTTGCCAGTTACCCTAAAGACATGGGAGAACTACGACTCGAAGAGCTATCAGCCGCGACGATCGTCGCCGCGAATACGTTGACACTCAAGCCCGGCCAAGAGGCATTCGTTGCGCCTACGTCGTATGCGATTGCCGAATCCTACTTCAACCCAGTGACCGAGTGGCCACGTGTTGTGATCGACGGTGACACCGTTGTTGGATTCATCCGCGGACACTTTGACCCAGAAGCGCCATCTCCCGAGTTTCGCTCCTGCATTTGGCGCATCACTGTTGCCGCTAACCAGCAGGGCAAAGGTGTTGGACGTTTCGCCGTACTTGCCCTGGCTGAAGAAGCCAAGTCGCGCGGGTACAAAACCCTCACCGTTCTGTGGGACGCCGGCGACGAGGGCCCCGGTGAGTTCTTTCACAAGCTGGGCTTCGTCGACACAGGTGTCACCCGTTATGGCGAGACCATCTCCGAATTGGCGCTCTAAATCGGATTGCGCCTTAATAGGTGATTGAGCTTGTCCAAATCACTTTTTGGATTTCGACAAGCTCAATCAGCCAAATAACTAGCGAACTCGCACTGACAGGCAGGTGACGCAGCCTTCGAGCTTTTCGAACTCGGAGATGTCGACCGTGACCACGTTGTAACCGAGGTCCTGCAGGAGAACTGCCGTCTTGGGCGCCGCCGACGACATGAGCAACAGGTCGGGAGCGAGCACGACAACCGCGGTTCCGTGAGCCTCGGGCACCGGCTGGAAGCGAGGGAACAATGAAGTGTTGTCGACGAGCGGTTCGTAACCGATGATCGTGCCGTCGGGAAGGGCGGTCACGGCCGTCTTGAGGTGCAAGGCCTTCGTGACGGGAACGGCAACGACCGTGTAGCCGAGCTTGGAAGCGATGGCACGGAACTGACGGATACCCTCACCGTTGGTGCGACCTCCGCGACCGACGTAGATGGTGCCACCGACCTTGAGCACGTCTCCGCCATCGAGAGTTCCTGGCTGGCTGATGCGCTCAACGGTCAGACCGAGCTCACGCACGGTGTTCTCGGTTGCGAGAATCTCTTCAGCGCGAGCCTCAGCACCGGGGCTGGTGATGACAGCGGTCTTGCCGAGCATAACCACGGTGTCTTCGATGAATACAGAGTCGGCGAGGTCATCGCGAGGTTCAACCTCTACGGTCTGCCAGCCACACGCGTTGAGCGTCTCAACGTAGGTGTCCCACTGCTCGTTGGCTTTCTCGAGATCAATCTTCTTGCGTTTGATGTGCGTGACGAGACCGTCTGCGAGGTTGGAAGCGGGAGCGCGAACCAGCGCAACGCGACCGGTCTGCTTGGGCGAAGGCTTGGCCACGCGGTTGAACAGCCAGAAACCTGCGGTCACGGTCGCGATGGTGCCAGCTGTGATGAACACGAGCGCTTGGCCAAACAGTGCAACGAAGAGCGTGCCAAAGGGAACGCCATCAAGCGGCTGAGTCGCGAACTGCGCGTAGACACCCAAGAAACCGGCAAGCGTCGAAGCCACGACACCGGTAAGCAACGCAAACCAACGGTTGCTGAATCCGCCGACGAGACCGCCGACAAACACGAGAACAAGAAGCAGAATCTCAGCAACGGAGAAGTACTGTCCGACCTCAACGAGAAGCTGAGTCTTCATCCCATTAGCGATGAAGTAGGCAAGCGTGTTCGCATCAATCGTGATGAAGAGAACTGCTGCGGCTGCGGCGAGTGCGCCAAGTGCGCTGCGCGGAGTTATTTTCATGGGTCCAGTTTCGTTGGGGTGATGGTTAGTGGAAGAAGTGACGTTCGCCGGTGAAGTACATGGTGACGCCCGCCTTTTGAGCGGCAGCGATCACCTCTTCGTCGCGAACCGATCCGCCTGGTTGGACGACAGCCTTAATTCCTGCAGCGAGCAGAACCTCAAGTCCGTCGGCGAACGGGAAGAAAGCATCGGATGCGGCTACAGAGCCAGAGGCGCGGTCACCGGCACGGTTGACGGCCAAGTGGCACGAGTCAACGCGGTTGACCTGTCCCATTCCGACGCCGACGGATGCTCCGCCCTTGGCCAGCAGAATGGCGTTCGACTTGACCGAGCGGCATGCCTTCCACGCGAACTCGAGGTCGACGAGGGTGTCGGCGTCTGCCGGCTCGCCCGAAACGAGCGTCCAGCCAGACTGAACCTTGCCGAGGTCGGCGTCGGTGTCGAACAGGTCGGTGTCTTGAACCAGATATCCACCCGAGATCTGACGGATCTCGCGAGGATCACGGCTAAAGTCGGCTGGCAACTTGAGCAGGCGCAGGTTCTTCTTTTCTTTGAGAAGGGTGAGGGCATCCGCATCAAAGTCAGGGGCAACCAGAACCTCGGTGAAGACCTCGCTTACCTGCTCAGCCATCTTGAGCGTTACCGGGCGATTTGCCGCGATGACACCACCGAAAGCCGACACCGGGTCGCAGGCGTGAGCAAGGTGGTGAGCCGAAGCGATTTGGTCGATCGACTTGTCACGAGCAACTGCGATTCCACAGGGGTTGGCGTGCTTGATAATGGCGACAGCGGGGTTGATGAAGTCATACGCTGCACGAACTGCTGCGTCGGCATCGACGTAGTTGTTGTACGACATCTCTTTGCCGCCGAGTAGTTCAGCCTGCGCGATGCCGTGGCCGCCCTGCTGCAGGTAGAGCGCTGCACGCTGGTGTGAGTTCTCGCCGTAGCGCAGAGTCTGGGCGCGAGCGGCCGAAACCGAGTAGGCAGGAGGGAACATCTCATCGCGCAAGAACCATGCCGAAACGGCAGCGTCGTACGAGGCGGTGTGAGTGAATGCCTCCGCTGCAAGGCTGCGACGAGTATCCAGCGTGGTGCCGCCGCCGCACATATCCGTTGAATTCGAGCTTCAAACCGACCTACAACATGGCGATTAATCTCGTAACAAGATTCGGTC
>JBDKLU010000099.1:0-12527 GCA_039795475.1 Actinomycetota bacterium
CGCGGAATGGGCTACTACACCGGCACCATTTTCGAAATTGCTCACCCCGAGTCGGGTAGTTCCGTTGGTGGCGGTGGTCGTTACGACGGCATGATCGGCAGATTCCTCGGACAGGATGTTCCCGCCGCAGGTTTCTCGATCGGTTTCGAGCGCGTGGTCGACCTCATCGCGCTCGCTGACGATTCCGACGCCGACGCGCTCGTCCTCGTGCACGAGCCGGAAGTACACATGGAGACGCTCATCGCGCTCAAGTCGCAGCTCATCGCAGATGGCAAACGTGTTCGCCTAGAACGCCGACCCAAGAACCTCAACCCGGTGCTGGAACGCGCCGCCGAGGCTGGTTACTCGCAGTTCGCTTTTGTGAACGCCGAGACCGCAGCCGTGTCTGACCTCGTGTTCAAGGCACTGTCCTAAGCAATAAACTCGTAACTACGTGCTGATTGAGACTAAGCACGACCCACACAACAAGGAGAAATTGTGGCATTGATTGACGCCATTGGCGCACGCGAAATTCTTGACTCCCGCGGAAACCCCACGGTTGAGGTCGAGGTTCTGCTCGAGGATGGTTCGCTCTCGCGCGCCGCTGTTCCCTCGGGAGCATCCACCGGTGCATTTGAGGCGTACGAGCTGCGTGATGGTGACGCCAAGCGTTACCTCGGCAAGGGTGTGCTGAAGGCTGTTGACGCTGTTATCGATGAGATCGGCCCAGCACTCGAAGGCTTTGACGCTACCGACCAGCGCCTCATCGACTCGGCCATGATTGAGCTCGACGGCACCGAAAACAAGAGCCGCCTCGGCGCCAACGCCATCCTCGGTGTCAGCCTCGCGGTTGCTAAGGCTTCGGCTGACTCGGCTGACCTGCCGCTGTTCCGCTACGTCGGTGGCCCGAACGCGCACACTCTTCCTGTTCCCCTGATGAACATCGTCAACGGTGGCGCCCACGCTGACACCGGTGTCGACATTCAGGAGTTCATGGCTGTTCCTCACGGTGCTTCTTCGTTCTCTGAGGCACTTCAGTGGGGTGTCGAGGTTTACCACTCGCTCAAGTCGCTTCTGAAGAAGAACGGTCTTGCGACTGGCCTCGGCGACGAGGGTGGATTTGCTCCCGACCTCGCAAACAACCGCGCTGCTCTCGAGTTCATCGTTGGTGCTATCGAGCAAGCTGGTTTCAAGCCCGGCCAGGACATCGCTCTTGCGCTCGACGTTGCCGCATCCGAATTCTTCAAAGATGGGGCTTACCACTTCGAAGGAAACAAGCGCAGTTCCGCCGAGATGACTGCCTACTACGCAGAGCTCGTTCGCGACTTCCCGCTCGTGTCGATCGAAGACCCCCTCGACGAAGATGACTGGTCGGGTTGGACTCACATCACCTCGGAGCTCGGCGACAAGCTTCAGCTCGTTGGTGATGACCTCTACGTCACCAACCCCACTCGTCTGGCTCGCGGTATCGCCGAGAAGGCCGGTAACACGATCCTCGTCAAGGTGAACCAGATCGGTACCCTCACCGAGACTCTGGATGCTGTTTCCCTCGCTCAGCGCAACGGCATGAAGGCCATCCTTTCGCACCGTTCGGGTGAGACCGAAGACACCACCATTGCTGACCTCGCTGTTGCAACCGACTGTGGCCAGATCAAGACGGGTGCTCCTGCTCGTAGTGACCGTGTCGCAAAGTACAACCAGTTGCTGCGCATTGAGGAAGAGCTGGGCGATGCTGCGTTCTACGCAGGTCGTGGTGCCTTCCCGCGTTTTGTCAGCTAGTTAGTCGATGATTGAGCTTGTCGAAATCATTTCGATTCCCAAGCTCTTCTACTGAAAGTCACTGTGACTAAAAAAGCTCAGCGTAAAGCTCCCGCGGCAGTAGCCTCGGGAGCTTCTCGCGCTAGCGCGTGGCTTGCGAGCGTTCGTGTCTCTGGCTTTACTCTGCTGGTCATCGGTCTGACCGTTTTGGGCGTGGGCATTCTTGCTCCGCAGCTCAACATCCTCGTTCAGCAGCGACAGCAGGTCGCCAATCTGCAATCGCAGGTCGACCAAATGAAGAACCAGGTTTCTGCGATTCAGAAGCAGCGCGCACGCTGGGATGACCCGGCGTACATTCGCACGCAGGCTCGTGAGCGCTTGTATTACGTCATGCCCGGTGAGATCAACTTCCTCGTCGTCAATGATGTGCAGGTCGAAGAACGCCGTACCGAGGCTCCGACGACTGCGCTGACCACCACCGACACCAACTGGGTGACGGGTGCACTCAACTCCGTGCTCTACGCCGGACTGAGCGACGCCCCGCCCGCGAAAACCGCAGGAAAGTAAACGTGCGCCCACCTTTTGAACCTGCCTCCGAGCGTGACATCGCCGTTGTTTCTGCGCAGCTGGGTCGACCGGCACGGGATGTCCTGGGCATCCCCGCTCGTTGTGTCTGTGGCAACCCCACCGTCGTTGCAACGTCGCCTCGCCTGGCCGATGGCACGCCTTTCCCGACTTTTTATTACCTGACCCACCCGGCCGCCACAGCTGCGATGTCGCAGCTCGAGGCAACACAGGTGATGGCTGAGTTCAATCAGTTGCTCGCCAATGACGAATCCGTTGCGCAGGCTTATGCCAAAGCACACGACGAGTTCATCGCTGACCGCGAATCCATCGCCGAAGTTCCTGAACTTGCCGGCATCTCCGCAGGAGGCATGCCCTCGCGCGTGAAGTGTCTTCACGCGCTTGCGGGACACTCGCTTGCGGTTGGGCCGGGGATCAATCCGATCGGTGACCTCGCCCTCGAGCGCAGCAGTTGGAAGCCATCCGTTTGCGCCTGCCTCGACTACGGGGTTTAGTAGCAGCACGGGCGCTGTCTCGTCGCGATTTTGGCGAGTTATTCGCTAGGCTTAGAGGGCTGGGATTCATAGGCGTTGCCCGGCACGCATTGATCGCGCGGTTCCCTCATCAGGAGTTCGCTTTCTTTCCCCTGTCTACTATCTGGAGATACTCCTACTGTGCCCAAGATTCTGATTGTCGGTGCCGGTTACGCCGGTTTTTACACCGCCTGGAAGCTCGAAAAGTGGCTTCGTAAGGGTGAAGCTGAAGTCACCATTGTTGACCCGCTTCCCTACATGACCTACCAGCCGTTCCTTCCGGAAATCGCTGCTGGATCGATCGAACCGCGTCACGCAGTCGTTCCGCTTCGCTCGCACCTGAAGCGCACTCGCATCGTCGGCGGCAAGGTTGAGGGCATCAACCACGCCAAGAAGACCGCGAGCATTGTGCTCAACACAGGCAAGAAGGCAACCGAAAAGTACGACCACGTCGTATTCACTGCAGGCGCCGTTTCGCGCACCTTCCCCATCCCGGGCGTTGCTGACGAAGCAATCGGTCTCAAGACCATCGAAGAAGCAGTCGCGGTTCGCGACCGTCTTCTCGCCAACTTCGACAAGGCTGCTGTTACGCCTGCCGGTCCCGAGCGCGACCGTCTGCTGACCACCGTTGTTGTAGGTGGTGGATTCGCAGGTATCGAGACCTTCGCTGAGCTTCGTTCGCTCGCAAGCTCGCTGCTCAAGGACTACCCCGAGCTTTCGTTCGAAGACACCCACTTCCACCTCATTGAGGCAATGGGACGCATCATGCCCGAGGTTTCGCTCGAGACCAGCAAGTGGGTTCTCAAGAACCTCGATGAGCGTGGCGCAAAGGTTCACCTCGACACCCAGCTCAAGAGCGCTGTCAACGGTGTTATCGAGCTGTCGACCGGCGAGACCTTCGAGTCTGACCTGATCGTCTGGACCGCTGGTGTTATGGCTAGCCCCGTTCTTCGCAACACTGACTTCCCCCTCGATGACCGTGGTCGTCTGCGTGTTCGCGCTGACCTTCGCGTTGAGGGTTACGCGGGCATCGTCGAGGGCGCTTGGGGTGCCGGTGACGCAACCGCATGCCCCGACCTTTCAGGTGGTGGTGTTGGCGGTTTCTGCGTTCCGAATGCACAGCACGCTGTTCGCCAGGCAAAGCTCCTAGCAAAGAACATCGTCGCCGTACTTCGTGGCGAAGGCCCGACCGACTACTTCCACAAGAACCTTGGCGCTGTTGCAGGCCTTGGTCTGAACGTGGGTGTATTCCAGTCCGGCAAGCTTGCCATCAAGGGCTACTTCGCTTGGCTGGCACACCGTGGCTACCACGGTCTGGCAATGCCGTCGTTCGAGCGCAAGTTCCGTGTCGTTGGTGGCTGGTGGAACAACTTCTGGCTCGGCCGCGACATCGTTTCGCTGAACGCTCGTGAGACTCCTCGTGATGCTTTCGTCGCTTTCGCTTCTCGCCCGGCAGCACCTACAAAGGCTGCTCCCGTGAAGAAGGCTCCGGCTAAGAAGGCTCCGGCTAAGAAAGCCGCTCCCGCGAAAAAGAAGTAGTAACGCACTTTGTGAGAGGGCTGATCCGTTCGGGTCGGCCCTCTTGCGTTGCTAGCCTGTAGGAACACGCCCCCATAGCCCAACCGGCAGAGGCAGACGACTTAAAATCGTCACAGTGTGGGTTCGAATCCCACTGGGGGTACGCAATAAAAAAACAGGTCCTTGGGCCTGTTTTTTATTGCGCGAACAGTGGGTGAGATACATACCGGACCTGCGCCGCTGGGCGAAGCATCGCTTCGCTGGTTGCGGCGTGGGAGGGTTCGAACATCGGTGCGAATCCACAGGCAAACTTTCAGCTTCCTTGTCGGTGCCTGTGAGTAATCTGGACGCATGGATGTTCTTCTCCCGATTCTCATTGTCATCGCGGTTCTCGCTGTCATCGTCGGTATCTACCTATGGTCGACGTACAACGCTCTGGTTACCCTCAACGTTCGCGTTGACGAGGCGTGGAGCGACATCACTGTTCAGCTCAAACGCCGAGCTGACCTCATCCCAAACCTGATCGAAACAGTTAAGGGGTACGCATCTCACGAGCGTGGCGTTTTCGAAGCTGTAACCAAGGCTCGTGCCGAAACAATCTCTGCGCAGACTCCCGCTGACGCTGCGTTGGCGGAGTCGCACATGCAGACCGCTTTGAAGAGCATCTTCGCCGTAGCTGAGGCATACCCGCAGCTTCAGGCAAGTCAAAACTTCTTGCAGCTGCAGGCTGAACTTGTCGACACTGAAGACAAGATTCAGGCAGCACGTCGCTTCTACAACGGTGGAGTTCGCGAGTTCAACACCAAGATCCTGACCTTCCCGAACAACATGTGGGCTCGTCGCCTCAACTTCGGTAAGCGTGACTTCTTCGATGTTGCCGATGCGGCGAGCATCCAAGAACCACCCCGCGTTCAGTTCTAAACGAGCGCAACATGTATTCGGCAATCGCTGCCAATAAACGCAACACGATCATTTACATTTTCGTGTTCATGGTGATTATTGGCGTGCTCGGATGGGTTGCGTCGTACATGTACGGCGACATCACCATCATGTTTTGGGTGATTGGCATTGCCGCTGCCTGGTCGCTCATGCAGTACTTCGCGGCCGGTAGCGAAGCCATCTCTCTCAGCGGTGCCATCCAGATCCAAAAAGAAGACAATCCGCGGTTTTATCGAATCGTAGAAAACCTGTGTATCACGCAGGGTCTACCCATGCCCAAGGTGTACATCATCAACGATCAGGCGCCCAACGCATTCGCTACCGGACGAGACCCAGAGCACGCCATGGTGGCAGCCACCTCAGGTTTGCTCGACATCATGACCGACAGTGAGCTCGAAGCAGTTATGGCTCACGAAATGGGTCACGTCAAGAATTACGACATCCGGGTAAGCATGATCGTGTTTGGCCTAGTCGTTGCTGTTGGGTTCATCGCCGACATTCTGTTGCGCATGTCCTTCTTCGCCGGTCGAAGCCGTGATGACAACAACGGCGGAGGCAACCCCATCGTTCTCATCTTCGGAATCGTCGCGATGATTCTCGCTCCCTTGGTTGCCACGCTCGTGCAGCTCGCCGTTTCGCGCCAGCGCGAATACTTGGCGGACGCCACCAGCGCCATGACCACACGCAACCCAGAGGCTCTTGCCTCGGCGTTGCAAAAGCTCGAAGACTACGGCCGGCCCATGCTCAGGCAGTCGTCAAGCATGGCTCACCTGTGGATCGCTGACCCCGCCCCAAAACCAAACATGGCTCAGCGACTCATGTCGACCCACCCACCCATCCAGGAACGAATCGCACGTCTGCGCGAAATGGGTGGCAAGTTCTAGAGCGCTCGTATGAGAGCCATAGGATTAGTTTTTATGGCACGTGCATCAGTACCCGGACCCAAGCTCGCCGACTTCGAAGCCGCGCGCGCAATTGTGGGGCGCGTTGCTCAAGAAACTCCGATGGAATCCTCGCGCATCCTGTCGAAGATTCTTGGCTCGGAGGTGCTGCTCAAGTGTGAAAACTTGCAGCGCACCGGAAGCTACAAACTCCGTGGCGCCTATAACCTCATCGCCTCGCTGACTCCTGCCGAGCGCAAAAAGGGTGTCGTCGCGGCCTCTGCGGGTAACCACGCGCAAGGTGTTGCTCTAGCAGCCCACGAAATGGGCATCAAAGCCACCATTTTCATGCCCGTGGGTGTTGCCCTCCCCAAGCTTGAAGCTACGCAGGGATACGGCGCTGACGTCGTTCTTGAAGGCAATATCTTCAACGAGTCGCTGAAAGCTGCGCAGGAATTCGCCAAGAAGACAGGAGCGGTTTTCATTCCGCCGTTCGATGATGCACGCGTCATCGCCGGGCAAGGAACCCTCGGCCTCGAAATCCTGGAGGACGTTCCCGACGTCGACACCATCATCGTGCCCATCGGTGGTGGTGGACTCATCTCGGGCGTTGCTGCTGCAGTGAAGCTACGCGCTGCTGAGCTCGGTCGCAAGGTGCGCATCGTTGGTGTCCAGGCAGAAAATGCTGCCGCCTATCCGCCCTCACTCAAGGCTGGCAAAGCAGTCAAGGTGGAGGTTCGCCCGACGATCTCCGATGGCATCGCTGTTGCGACCCCCGGCAAACTCAATTTCCCGATCATCAAGAGCTTTGTCGACGAAGTTGTCACCGTCAGTGACGACTCAACAGCGAAGGCCCTGGTGATGTTGCTCGAGCGTGCCAAGCTCGTCGTCGAGCCCGCTGGAGCTGTCAGTGTTGCCGCAATTCTCGAGGGCAAGGTTAAGAAGTCTGGCAAGACCGTCGCCATCCTTTCGGGTGGCAACATCGACCCGATGCTGATGCAACGCATCGTGGCACACGGCCTTGCAGCATCCGATCGCTATCTCAAGCTGCGCATCATGCTGCCCGACCGTCCAGGTCAGCTCGCTGCAACATCACAGCTTGTCGCGCAGGCGAACGCCAACGTGGTTGAGGTCGTGCACACTCGTCATGGCAAGTTCCAAATCAACGAGGCAGAGCTCGAACTGCACATCGAGACGCGTGGTCCGACGCACTCAAAGGCCGTCGTCAAGATGCTTCGCGATGCCGGTTACCAGGTTCGTCAGATCGACGACATCTAGGGAACGAAGGTTTCGACCTTCACGATCGCAACTGCGATCTCTTTGCCGTTTGGCGCGGTAAAGGTGGTTTTATCGCCGACCTTCAACCCAAGGATGGCCTTGCCGATGGGGCTTTCCGCACTGTAAGCGTCGATGTCGCTACCGGCTGCAATCTCGCGGTTGCCAATGAAAAACACAGACTCATCACCGGCAATTGTTGCGGTAATGACGGTACCGATTTCAACGATTCCGTTGCTCTCGGGAACTTCACCGACCTTGGCGTGCTTCAGAAGTTCTTTGAGGTCGCGGATCTTTGCTTCGAGCAGACCAAGCTGGTCGCGGGCGGCGTGATATCCGCTGTTCTCTTTGAGGTCGCCCTCGTCACGGGCGGCGGCGATGCGGCCAACGATCTCTTCGCGCTCGGTCGTAGACATGCGCTCGAGGTCAGCGGTCAGTCGGTCGAAAGCTTCTTGGGTGAGGAAGGTCTCAGATGCGTCAGACATACCTTCGAGCTTAAGTGAGCCAGCAGTCTGCAACCAAACCGTTGACGGCTTTGCGAATGGTTTGCACCTGTTCGGTGATTACCCGAGTGGGTTTGTCGGACGCCTCGAACTCGACGACTTTCCATCCCACGATATTGAAGCCAAGGTCTTGCGCTTTCAGCGCACAAGCTCCGGAACGATTTACTTCAGCGGTGACTGTGAACGTGAGAGAAATGTGCTGATCATCAACGACTGTCTCTGAAGTGACTTCGCCAACTGCGGTTGCACCGAGATGAAGCGGATTGGCCCAGATAAACCAGACCGCGACAATGAGAATTCCAGCGAGTGAGGCAAAAACTATATTGCGTCGGCTTGAACGCGTGTCTTTAGCTTTGCGTCCGTAGCGTGCATCCAGCTTGCTGGGGTTGGTCATCTCACTCCCGGAGTAATCTATGACTACAAGGTTAACCCCTCCGCCTCCACCGACAGGACCCTCGTGCTTTCAACTACGCCGGATGCTGACCAGATTGTCATTGACCCAGGCCCCATCGGCTTCATTGCGATTGCGATCGTGGCTGTAGGCGCGGTTTTGTTGATCCTGGACATGGTTCGTCGCATCCGCCGCACGCGCATCCGCGCCGAGGTTGCCGAGATGCTTGATGCTGAGGCTGCGGCTAGCGCAGAAGGCTCACCGAGCGCCTAGCCCGTCCACGTTCTAGTTGTAGATCGGGTTCATTGCGATCAACAGGATCGCTGCCCAATGGCACAGGAATGCAAACACCGTCAAGGTGTGAAAAATCTCGTGGAAACCAAAGACTCCTGGCATGGGGTTTGGTTTCTTGAGACCGTAAATGATGGCACCGGCGGTGTAGCAGGCTCCACCGATGAGAACCAGAATCATCATTGCCGCGTTGGCGTTGAGCAGGTCGACGATGTACATCATCGCCGCCCATCCGAGGGCTAGATAGAGCGGCACGTAGAGCCAGCGCGGCGCCCCAATCCAAAACACGCGGAACCCGATTCCAAGAACCGTGCCGGTCCAGACCAGAGCCAGAAGCAAGACCCCCTTGCTGGGTGGCAAGGCAAGAACGGCAATCGGCGTATAAGTGCCCGCGATGAGCAAAAAGATGTTGGCGTGGTCAATCCGCTTGAGGATGACCTTGGTGCGCGGCTTCCAGTGGAAGCGGTGGTACAGCGCCGAGTTGCCAAAGAGCAAGAGGGAGGTAGCCATGAATACCGCAGATGCGGCTTTTGCTGGAACGCCATTGGCGAGAGTGATCAGCACGATTCCAGCGGCGATTGCCACGGGGAATGTTCCGGCGTGAATCCACCCGCGCCATAACGGCTTTTCTTCGTCTTTGGCGATGGGCTCGAAGCCGTCGACGAGAGGCAAGCTCGGCAAGTGTGGGGCGCGAGCCTCATCGGCCGCAACAGCTGCGTCGGCGGCTTCGTCTCGTTCGCGAAGTTCCTCGTCGGCAGCCATAGTGACAGCCTACGGCTAACCCACCTGACGAAGTGCCGGGAATCCGAGCGCTTTCATCGCTACCGTATAGGTATGACTGATGGAGCGTCGCGCCAAGGCCTGCTTTATGGCCTGTACCAAAAGCGTCTCCGTCGCGGGTTAAAGCAGGATGCGCTCCCGCACCACATCGGAATGATTGTCGACGGCAACCGCCGCTGGGCACGCCTGCGTGAGCTCGACAGTGCATCCCACGGTCACCGTGCCGGCGCCGAGAAGGTCCCCGAGTTTTTGGTGTGGTGTGATGATCTCGGTATCAAGATGGTCACGCTGTACTTGCTCTCGACCGACAATCTGACCGGGCGCTCGGGCGGTGAGCTCGCCGAACTTTTCGACATCATCGGAACGCTCGCGGAGAACATCGGTAACTTCCGCGATTGGAAGATCAAGCACGTGGGTGCTGACGAGGTCTTGCCAGCTGAACTTTTATCGCGACTGGTCGCTGTCGAAGACAAGACGGCAAACAATCGCGGACTGCACGTCAACCTTGCGATTGGTTATGGCGGTCGTGCCGAAATCGCGGATGCTGTGCGCAGCATCATCGCCGAGCACAAGGCCACCGGCGGAACGCTCGACAACCTCGCCGAGAAGCTCACCCCCAAACTCATCGGTGATCACCTGTACACCGGCGGTCTTCCTGACCCTGATCTCGTGATTCGAACTTCGGGGGAGCAGCGCCTCAGCGACTTCATGCTGTGGCAGAGCGCGCACAGCGAGTTTTACTTCGTGGAGGCGCTGTATCCCGACCTTCGTCAGGTCGACTTTTTGCGCGCCATGCGTGACTTCACTAGGCGCGAACGCCGCTACGGTTCCTAGGCAAAACACCTTTTCGGTAAACACTTGCGCCTCGGGCGTGTCGCAGCTGCCTCACGTCAAATCTCAGTCTTAGGTTTGCCTCATGACACCGCAGAGTAGCGGCGCCAAGGTTCGTTCAACAGCCTCGCGCCAGACCCCAGCTAAAACCCGCCAAACCGAGCGTACCTATGTATTAGATACCTCGGTTTTGTTGTCTGACCCGACCTCTCTGTTTAGGTTCGCGGAACACGCTGTGGTCATTCCGGTGATTGTCATCAGTGAGCTGGAGAAGAAGCGCCACGATCCAGAGATCGGCTACTTCGCTCGTCAAGCCCTGCGACTACTCGATGACCTGCGCGTCAAGCACGAGCGTCTCGACTTTCCGATTTCGACGGATGCTGGCGGCTCCATTCGCGTAGAGCTCAACCACTCCAACCAGGCAGTGCTGCCATCAGGTCTGCAGCTCGGTGACAACGACTCGCGCATCCTTGCTGTTGCGATGAATTTGGCAGGTGATGGCCTCGACGTAACTGTTGTATCGAAAGACCTGCCGATGCGCGTCAAGGCAGCCTCGATTGGTTTGTCGGCTGAGGAATACCGCGCCGAACTTGCGCCCGATTCGGGATGGACGGGCATCGAAGAGATCGGTCTTTCGGCTGACGAGATGGCTGACCTGTACGAGGAGGAGACTCTGCGCTCACGCAAGGTCGTCGACATGCCTCGCAACACCGGCTTGGTCATCACCTCTGAACGCGGTTCCGCTCTCGGTCGTGTGCGTGGCAAGGGTGAGATTTCGCTCGTTCGGGGTGACCGCGACCTATTTGGTCTGCACGGACGCTCGGCCGAGCAACGCCTCGCAATCGACATGCTTCTCGACCCGAGCCTAGGCATCATCTCGCTCGGTGGTCGCGCCGGAACTGGTAAGTCTGCTCTCGCGCTGTGTGCCGGTCTCGAGGCTGTGCTTGAGCGCCAGCAGCACAAGAAGATCATCGTCTTCCGACCACTGTTCGCTGTCGGTGGTCAAGAACTCGGATACCTCCCCGGTGATGCCGCCGAGAAGATGAATCCGTGGGGTCAAGCAATCTTCGACACCCTCGGAGCTCTCGTCTCTCAGAACGTGATGGAAGAAGTCACTGAGCGCGGCATTCTCGAAGTTCTGCCGCTGACGCACATTCGTGGTCGCTCACTTCACGATGCCTTCGTCATCGTGGATGAAGCGCAGTCACTCGAACGCAACGTGCTGCTCACTGTGCTCAGCCGCATCGGTCAGAACTCGCGCGTTGTACTCACACACGACATGGCCCAACGCGACAACCTTCGCGTCGGACGCCACGACGGTGTGGCCAGCGTGATTGAAACTCTCAAGGGTCAAGAACTCTTCGGGCACATCACGCTCACTCGCTCAGAGCGTTCTGCGATTGCTGCGCTGGTTACTGATCTTCTCGAAGGCGGAGAACTGGCATAACCATAGGTGGTTGAGCTCGTCGAAACCCGCCTGTGGATTTCGACAAGCTCAATCAGCCGGGCTCGCCTAACGTGAGGGGATGAGCTGGGCGGGTTGGGTGCTGTGCGCGTACATCGCGCTGGTCACGGCGCCGTTGACCGTGATCGATGTGCGAGTGCATCGGCTACCAAATCGTCTCGTCGTGCCAGGGCTGGCGTTAGCTGCCCTGTGTGGGGCGTGGGAGTGGGGGAGCTCCGGTTGGACTAATCCAAGGCCACTGCTGTGCGGTGCGCTCTATTTTGCGTTCATGCTCGTTTTGGGATTGCTCGGCGGGCTCGGCATGGGTGACGTCAAGCTTGCGGGCGTGCTGGGCGTCGCATCCGGATTTCTGGGCTGGCAGAGTGCCGTGGCAAGTCTGATGCTCGCGTTCATCTTTGGCGGGCTTGTGGCGCTCGGGCTGTGGATCGCAAAGCGACGCGGGCGCATCCCATTCGGTCCATTCATGCTCGCCGGGTTTTGGGCGTCAACGACAATCGCCCTGTTCAAGCTGGTGGGCTAGAACAGGGCGATTGATCGAACTGATTAGTTAGGGTGAGTCATCGACAGCAGGTCGAGAGCCTTGTCGAGCTGCTCCATGGTGAGCTTCTTGCCGTCAACGTATCCGAGCTCGATGGTTGCTTCGCGCACGGTGATGCCCTTGGCAACCGAGTGCTTCGCAATCTTGGCTGCAGCCTCGTAACCGATGTACTTGTTGAGCGGAGTCACGATCGATGGGCTCATGCCAGCGAGTGCCTCAGCGCGCTTGGTGTTCGCGACCAGACCATCAACGGTCTTCTCAGCGAGTACGCGGCTCGACGC
>JBDKLU010000100.1:0-2623 GCA_039795475.1 Actinomycetota bacterium
CCGGTTGTCATCGGCGGAATGCTCGTCACCATCGTTGGGGCGCTGGGCTTGTGGTTTGCGCCCACCGCGGCTCCCTGGCTCTGGTCGATTCTCAGCGGTGGCGTGGTCATCATGTTCACCATCGGACTCGTTTTGATCAACCTGCGCACGAGCGGCCCAGCGGGTGCCGTCGCCTTGAGTGGAATGGTTCAGGGTGTCGGATACCTGATCGGAGCACTCGGCCCACTTCTCGTCGGCATCATTCACTCGAGCTCCCCCGACTGGACCTGGGAGTTCATCGTCATCATCGCCTCAGCACTTGTCGGAATCTTCCCGCTCATCGTGCTGAGAAAGAAAGTTGTCGTAGACGCCTAGTCAGGCTCTAAAGTTGTCCTACGCACTGTGCAAAGGAGCATTTCGTGGGCGCAATTTCTACTACTGTCGACGCGCGTCGCCAATTGGAGTCGCTGCTTGATTTGTCGCGCCGTGCTGACCTCGATCTGCTCGACCGCTTTGACCGCTACGGCGACGACATGGTGGATGCTCTTGCCGAGGTATATGACCTGAAAAAGGTGCTCCCTGAACTCCTCTCGATCATGGCTTCGCAACACAAAGCCCGCTCAGAAGAGCTGTACCAGCGTGACCGCGAGCGCGTGCTCGAACCCGACTGGTTCCAAAAACCCAGCACGATTGGCTACGTCTGCTACGCCGACCTGTTTGCCAAGAACCTCAAAGGCATCCCGAAGCGAATCCCTTACCTGCAAGGTTTGAACGTTTCGTACCTGCACTTGATGCCGATTCTGAAACCGCGCCCCGGAGCCAACGACGGCGGATACGCGGTCATGGATTATCGTGATCTGCGCGAAGACCTCGGCACAATGGCCGACCTTCGCGCCACAGCATCCAAGCTTCATGAGGCTGGTATCTCGCTCACCCTCGACCTCGTGCTCAACCACGTGGCCCTGGAACACGAGTGGGCCGAGAAAGCTAAGGCGGGCGACACCAAATACCGCGATTACTTCTACATTTACCCCGACCGCGAGATTCCCGACCAGTTTGAGCAGAGCCTGCCCGAGGTGTTTCCCGACCTTGCTCCCGGCAACTTCACCTGGGATGAACAACTCAAGGGATGGGTGTGGACCACGTTCAACTCGTACCAATGGGACGTCAACTGGTCGAACCCGGCAGTGTTCTGCGAGTTCGCCGACATCATTGCCAACCTCGCCAACCACGGCGTCGACTGCCTGCGCCTCGACGCGATTGCATTCATCTGGAAGCGCATGGGAACGCAGTCACAGGGTGAGCCCGAGGTGCATGCGATTACTCAGGCTATGCGCGCATTCGCCCGAATCTTGACGCCTGCGCTCATTTTCAAGGCAGAAGCGATTGTTGGTCCTGCGCAGGTGGGCGCTTACTTTGGTGAGGGCAAGCGTGCCGGCAAGGTCAGCGACCTTGCGTACCACAACAGCCTCATGGTGCAGATTTGGGCAGCCATCGCCGCCAAAGATGCGACCCTGCTCGAGCGCTCGCTCTCGCGCTTCACCGCTCTGCCCAACTCCACTGCGTGGGGTGTTTACCTGCGTTGTCACGATGACATCGGCTGGGCGATTGACGACAGCGACGCCTACAGCGTGGGGCTCAACGGTCACCTGCACCGCATGTTCCTAGCCGACTACTTCAACGGCACCTTCCCGGGTTCGGACGCCCGCGGTGTCGACTTCCAGGTTGACCCGGCCAGTGGCGAGAAGCGCACGAGCGGAACCGCTGCTGCCCTTGCTGGCGTTCAGGCTGCCCTCAAGGCAAAAGATCGCGTGCACCTCGATGTCGCCATCAACCGCTACCTGTGTGCCTATGCCATGGTGTTCGGTTTCGGTGGCATCCCGCTCCTTTACATGGGTGACGAAATCGGTCTGCTCAACGACGAGACCTATCTCAAAGACCCAGCCAAGGCAGATGACACCCGCTGGGCGAACCGCCCGCCGATGAAGTGGGCTGCGGCTGAACGCGCCGCGAATGAGCTCAGCGATGATGCGAATCTCGCAACCTATGCGGAGCGCACTATTCGCGTAGGGATTCAGCGCCTTATCGATGTTCGCTTGAGCATGCCGAGCCTGCATGCCAGCGTTTCCACCGTCGTCAAGAAGGCCAACCAAAAGGGTGTCGTGATTTTCAACCGACGCCACGCTGCCGGCCATCTGGTTCAGGTCTACAACCTGTCAGACCACGGTCGCTGGGTTGGCGTTGAAGAGCTCGGCGGCCTCCACGGACACGTTGTGGATCACCTCACCGGTCACGAGTTCGACATCGCGGGTGGCATGCCTTTGGCCCCCTTCGAATCGCGCTGGCTCACCAACTAATTCGTGATTGTGACGAGAACTCCTTCGCGGTTTGATTCGAAAGCGGCATCGATGACGAGCTGTGCGAGTAGTCCGTCGTAGAAATTAGGACCTTCGCTGGTGCCTTCGGCGACGTTGCGAACGAACTGGCGCACTCCGACATCCGCGATTTTCAGGTGACCCCACAGGTCGTCTGCGGGAAGTCCGGATAGGTAGCTTTCGGGGATGCTCACCTCTCCCGATTCGCCACCCTCGCGCGAGACCCACAAGTGTGGACCTTTGTTAGCGCCGTCGTACACAATCGTGAA
>JBDKLU010000101.1:0-6140 GCA_039795475.1 Actinomycetota bacterium
CTCACCGATCTGCTGTCGATGGCGCTCAAGTATGAGGGCTGGGACATTCGCACGGCAGCCGACGGCACATCCGCGCTCGCCGTTGCCCGAGAATTTCGCCCCGACGCCGTCGTGCTCGACATCATGCTTCCCGACATCGACGGCCTCAAAGTGCTGCAGCGCATGCGTGCCGATGGTTCCGATGTTCCCGTTCTTTTCCTCACGGCGAAGGATGCCCTCGACGACCGCATCGCAGGCCTCACCGCTGGCGGCGACGACTACGTCACCAAGCCATTCAGCCTCGAAGAAGTTGTTGCTCGCCTGCGCGGGCTCATCCGCCGAGCAACCGTCACTCTTTCCATTAGCGACAGCCCGCTCATCCAGGTTGGCGATCTTGAACTCAACGAAGATAGCCACGAGGTGCGTCGCGCCGGTCGCGACATCGAACTCACCGCCACAGAGTTTGAGCTGCTGCGCTACATGATGCGCAACCCCAAGCGCGTGCTCAGCAAAACGCAGATCCTTGATCGAGTGTGGGACTACGACTTCGGCGGTCGCTCGTCGGTCGTCGAGATTTACATCTCGTACCTGCGTAAGAAGATTGACGCGGATGCCCCGGCAATGATCCACACCGTGCGTGGTGCGGGCTACATGCTGAAGCCGGCGGGTGCCTGATGTCACGCGCGCGTGCCCCGTGGAGCCTTCGACGCCGGTTGACCGTAACTGTCGCCGGACTACTCGTTGGCGCGAGCATCCTGGTTGGTGTTGTCTCGGTGCTGTCACTGCGGGGCTTCCTGATTGATCGATTGGATGCTCAACTCAACAGTGCCGTCGGGCGATCGCAGGCAGCGGTTGACCATGATCACGACGACGATGATCACCCGGATCGCGCTCAAGGGGCCCTCCTTGCTCCCGGCCAGGCAGCCGGAACTCTCGTCATCGTGAAGGCGCCAAACGGTGGAGCAGCTACTGCAGGCATCTTGGGAAATGGTGGAGTTAAGTTCGTTTCGATGGCGCAATTGGGCAAGATCCCCAATGCCGAAATGAACGAACCGTTCACCATGAACACCGCAGGCCTCGGTGAGTTCCGTGCACTTCAGGTGCAAGCACCAACGGGCGAGACATTTATCGTGGCGTTGCCAACCTCCGAAGTGAACGGCGCTACAACTCAGCTACTGGTAGTGATTGTGCTCGTCACGCTGCTGGGCTTGGCAATCACGATTGTCGCCGGGCGTTACCTCATTCGTTACGAGCTCAAGCCGCTGGAGCGTGTGGCTGCGACTGCTCAGGCAGTGTCTGAACTCGAACTCGACAAGGGTGAGGTTGACCTCGCTGAGCGCGTTGCAGAAGAAGACACCGACCCTCGCACCGAGGTAGGTCGCGTGGGCCTGGCCGTCAACACCATGCTCGATCACGTTGGTGAAGCACTGAACGCTCGCCAGGCATCCGAAGAAAAAGTTCGCCAGTTCGTAGCTGATGCAAGCCATGAGCTGCGTACCCCGCTGGCCTCGATTCGTGGATACTCCGAGCTCACTCGACGCTCGGGAGAAAAGCTCAGTGAGCCGATGACGCACGCCCTTTCGCGTATCGAGTCGGAAGCCATTCGCATGACCGCACTCGTTGAAGACCTGCTCTTGCTCGCGCGTCTCGACGAGGGCCGCGAGCTCGTGCACGGCGAAGTTGACCTCACTCGTGTGGTTATCGATTGCGTCGCCGATGCCCAGGTTGCTGGCCCCGATCACACCTGGAAGCTGCACCTGCCAGACGAAGCAGTTTCACTCACCGGTGACCAGGCTCGCCTGCACCAGGTGATTGCCAACCTGCTGGCCAATGCCCGCATTCACACTCCCGCCGGTTCGACGGTGGATGTAACTCTCGCCACCGAGAACTCCCGCGCGGTCATCAAGGTGCGCGACAATGGCCCTGGTATTCCTGCTGCTCAGCGCAAGACACTGTTCGAGCGTTTTACCCGCGGTGACTCATCACGTACTCGCGCAACCGGAAGTACCGGTCTTGGACTTGCAATCGTTCAGGCTGTCGTCGAATCCCACGGTGGCAAAGTCACGGTGACGAGCCGCAAGGGTCGTACTGAGTTCGTCGTCACCCTCTAGGTGATTTTGACAAGCTCAATCACCGAGTGAAAACCTGCTCGCCTGCGAACCAGGTCTCGAGCACGGTCACGTCTGCAAGGTCGGTCACGGGGATCTCCCACGGGTTGCGATCAAGCACGATGAAGTCGGCAGACTTGCCCGGTTCAAGCGAGCCGGTCGTGTCGCCAAGCCCCATCGCCTTCGATGACGCGGTCGTGTAAACGGCGATTGCTTCGTCGAGTGTGAGCGCCTGCTCTTTCCAGAGTGTGCCCGGGAAAGTGCCGCTGGGGTCAGCGCGGGTGATCAAACCCTCGATGCCGAGCCACGGGTTGGGCAGAGGAATAACTGGCCAGTCCGAGCCACCGATGACTGTGCCACCGGCATCCAGTACGGAACGGTTCGGTTGCATCTGGTTGGCGCGCTCCTCGCCGATCACGAGTTTGATCGCTTCGTAGATCACACCGGGGAACCACAGTGTTGGCGAAATCTCGGTAACCACGTTCAGTTCAGCACAGCGGGGGATGTCTTCGACCGCGATGAACTGGGCGTGAGCGATGTGCAAAGGCGTGGTGTAGCCAGCCTTGCGCACAGCCTCAGCGGCATCGAGCACGTGTCGGGTTGAGCCATCGCCGGTGCAGTGAATCTTGGCGCCGATGCCGGCCTTAGCTGCACGCAGCAACCAGTCGGTGAGTTCTTCAGCAGGCATGGCAATTTCGCCGTGGTGATGCGCGCCGTGCGACTCGGTAGGCAAGTAGGGCTCGAGGAAGCATGCCGTCTGCGTCGGCGGGATTCCATCGAGGAAGATCTTGATGAAGTCTGGTCGGTGGTGTTCGGTGCGGAACGGCTCCCCGCCCCAGACCAGTCCGTCACCAATGGGATCGGCGTCGAAAATCATGTTGTTCGCCATCATGCATGAGATGACCCACGACTTGAGGCGGCCCTCGTCATCGAGCTTTTTGAATGCGCGCAGCAAGTCGAGGCTCACACCGGCATCCATGAATGCGGTCACACCGTAGGAGTGCAGAATTTGCATTCCGCGCTCGCTCGTGTTCGCCCACAGTTCAGGCGTCATCGGGTTGAGTTCGTTCATCACCTTTTCAACGATGAGTCCTGCGGTTTCGAAAAGCATTCCGGTCGGTTCGCTCGAGCCCTCATATCGAACGATGGTTCCGTCAACGGGGTCAGGCGTGGACGCATCGATACCGGCAAGCTCCAACGCGCGCGAGTTGGCGTACTTATTGTGGTGGCTGTCATCGACAAGAAGCACAGGCCGGCCAGCAGCAGCTTCGTCGACTCGGGCTTTGGCTCCGGGCTCATTCATTTCGGCAATGAGTGTGCTTCCCCAGCTGCCGCCGACAACCCACGCTTCTTGCGGAAGTTCGAGCGCGTAAGCGCGAATCATTTCCACAATTTCGTCGAAACTCGCGGTTGGCAAGAACTCGATCTCCATCAGGTCACCCTTGCCGGCAATCTGGTGGTGGTTGTGAGCGTCGTGGAGTCCGGGCATGGCGGTACGGCCCTCGAGGTTGACGATTCGCGTGGATGCGCCGTGGTGCGCAGCGTGGATGTCTGCCTGAGCGCCGGCGGCTAAGACGCGACCGTTCTTGATTGCTAAGGCTTCAGCCCAGGGATGCGCCGGGTCGAGAGTTGCGATTTTTCCGCCGAGAACGATGAGGTCAGCATCCGTCATGGGTTTTCCTTATGTGTGTCAGTTTCGTGGGTCAAGATCGCTCGGGTACACGCTCTGGCTGAGCACGGCACCGTGCGCTCCGAAGGTGAAGTGAATCGTGTCACTTTCGTCTTCGTTCAATCCAAAAAGTACGCCGTGTGAGCGAAGTGCGGAATGGTCACGGTGATCAGCAACTGTGACTGAAGCGCACGGGATGACCTTTTCTCGCCACGTGAAAACGTAAATGTCTTCGCGGAGCTTGTACGTGGTCTGCTCGTCGGTGTCTGCGAGCCCCTTTTCGGGACCAGCGAGACAGTGCCAGCTGTACCACTGTGGGCTCAGGTACACGTGTTCGTATGCGTGAACCTTGCTGTAACGCCAGTACGCGCGACGGCCAATCAGCTCATTGGTGGGCGCCGGTGGCTCAGCGAGTCGAGCCTGGCCCGCGATGGTGAACGGAATAAAGCGGTGCTGCACACGCACCTGTCCTGGTGCAGGGTCTTGGATTTCGGCGATCACGCATAGGCCAACACCGTCTCGCACATCGAGAAACAGCGAAGCGGACTGCGAGCCGCGGTCTTCGGGGTGAATCTGCACGTAGTACAGCTCCGTGTCGACAAGATACGCCTCGTACGTGCCGTCGCGGTGATGCACAGTTCCATCGTCAGCTGGGTACGACCAGTGCACCGTGTCGGTCTTGAACCGGTGCGTGACCTTGAATCCACTCGAGTTGGCGGTGACAATTTCAGCCCCCTCAAGCGCGTTCGTAGGGTCGGCACGATTTTCATCGAAGCCGGGTTCGAGCCCATCCAATGGCAGCCATGTGGATGTGTCGCTGAGGTTGTTGGTCGACGTCATTGTCGTCCGCCTAACTGAAGGTGGGTTTTAGGGTGCTAGTGCGCGTGGTTACAGGTGCAGGCGTCTGTGCCGCATCGACCAGTGCCACAGCATGAGCATCCCTTATTAACCTCGGGGATGTCCATAGCCGGGTTCTTGTCGAAGAAGCCGTATGGCTTGAACAAGAAGCCTGAGTAGTCCACAGGCATGATTGGCCAGTCCTCGGTGCGAGGGATGTGGGTCGGTCCGAACTGGTGCCACACGACGATGTCTTCGTTGACCACAGAGTCGCCACCGGCAACGTATGTGGGCAGACCTGCACCACCTGCGTGCTGGTTGGGGTACATGCCGGCAGGCCAGATCTCGTTGGGCTCGTACTTGGTTACCCAGACGTGCTTGGTTGCGAAAGCGGCACGAGCGGCGACGTACGACTCAGGCTGCGCCATGAGCACGGGAGTGCCCATCGGCACCAGTTGGTACTGAGTGGATGCGCCGGTGTAGTTGGTGCGGTGTCCACTCTTGACGTGCCAGGTGCGAGCCTTGAGGTTGTCAGCCATGCGGCTTCCCTCGTTCTCGATTGGCGTGACCGTGTAGGTGAAGGCATTGCCGTATGGGTTTTCTGGGCCCATCGGGATGCCAACAACATCGACTTCTTCAACAGTGTTGTCGTTGCCGTCAACCGCTACGTCGAGACGGGCCGAGAAGATGTGCTGGTGTACCGGTGCAAAGAGCCCCGGTGCGATCTCGTTGCCGTGCGGGTCGTGCGAGCCGGGGATGCCGGCACCGTTGAACACGATTCCGGTTGCCTTGGCCTCGACCTGGATAGTTCCGTCGAGGTAGAGGTAGAAGAAGAACCCGTAGTCGTAGTTTCCGATGGTGGCGAAGTACGAGATCACCATGCGACGCGAGCGACGCGAGTCAGGGTTCATGTTGAGGTCGGTGTGCTTCCAGAGCAGCTGGTAGTCCTCTTCGTGCATGCAGATCGCCTGCGGGATGACCATCGGGTTACCGTGGTCGTCTGCACCGACACCGTCGAAGTAGTGAATGACGCCGAGGCAGTCGCAGCCGTACTTGAGTGAGTTGGCGTTCTTGCCGAGCAGGTACTCGCCAGCATCGAAGTAGCTGATCCAGAAGCGGTTGATCGACTTGTCGCCGTAGGGTACGACCATTTCGGGAACGGATGCGCGGTACAGAACCGAACGGTCCTCACCCTTGTCGTTGAAAGAGATCTGGTTGAGAACAAGACCTTCGCGAGTGTTGAACGAGACGCGGAACTTCCAGTTCTCCCACTCGACGAGCGAGCCATCAACGGAGAAGCTCGGGCCTTCTGGCTGAGTGATCTCGATGGGCTTGAGGCTCGTGCGAGCCGGGCCCACGGTGGCAACGTCGTAGTTACCGGTGCCCTGAGGGATGGGAATGTCACCTTCATCTTGAACCTTGACGACCTCTCCGGTGGTCAGGTTGATGGTGACGAGCAGGCCCTCAACAGGATGGGCCCAGGGGGAGTCTTCTTTGTCACTGCGCCAGAAGGTGAGCGAACGAATCATGCGGCGACCGATTTCGTC
>JBDKLU010000102.1:0-8377 GCA_039795475.1 Actinomycetota bacterium
GCACCACCTCGATAATGAGGTGCTCGCGCTGCGGCGTTAGCGAGTTGAACAAGCTCAGGATTGACACGAGGAACACTCGCACGTGCTCCGCCATCGAAAAGGTCAATCATTTTGCTACCGACCAAAACGTGTTGGTCGAGCGGGACTGGACGATCTTCTGAAACGATCACGTCGGTGTCACCGCGAACAGCTTGCAACCAGTCACCAAATTCTTCGGCATTGGAAACTGTTGCACTCAGCGAGATCATTCGCACTCGCCGAGGAAGATGAATGATGACTTCTTCCCAGACGGCCCCGCGGAACCGGTCGGCCAGATAGTGCACTTCATCCATGATGACAAACTCGAGATTGTCGATTGACGTCGACTCGGCGTAGAGCATATTGCGCAAGACCTCGGTGGTCATGACGACGATGCGAGCACCGGAGTTGATGTTGGTGTCCCCGGTCAAGAGGCCGACGTTTTCTTCGCCCCACTCTTCGCATAATTCGTTGAACTTTTGATTGCTCAACGCTTTGATCGGGGTTGTGTAAAAAATCTTGCCCTGAGTGGCAGTCATTGTGAGGTAGACAGAAAACTCGGCGACGATAGTTTTGCCCGCACCTGTTGGTGCCGCTACGAGAACAGAACGCCCTTGCTCGATCGACTCACACGCAGCGATTTGAAAAGCGTCGAGATCAAAACCTCGTGATTCACGAAAAGCCTTCACATGAGGATTCATAGCCCGCTGTTTTGCACTCGCGAAACGCTCTGCGGGTGAGGGTTCGCTCATTCTTCACGCAGCAATGTTGAAACAGGTACAGGAGTCACATCTGCGCTCTCTTCGCGGGCTGTGCGCTTTGCCGCACGAGCGTCATGGATGAGCGCGACACCTGCTGCCAAGAAGTACAGACCCACCATTGGTGCTGCGAGCAACAGCATCGACAGCACATCCGCAGCAGGTGTGGCCAGGGCCGTAAAGAGCGTGATGATGAGCAAGGCCCAGCGCCACCCCTTGACGATGGCCTTTGCCGAAATGACGCCCGCAAAATTGAGGATCACCAAGAACACAGGTAGAACGAACGCGACACCGACAACGATGACGAGCTTGAGCACGAAATCGAAATACGTTTTGGCGGTGATGATTGTCGAGTCTGATTCGGGAGCGAAACTCGTCATCAGTTCAACAATGTGCGGGAATACAAGCCATCCGGCGATACAGCCGGCAATAAATAGGGGGATTGCCGAGAGAAAAAATCCGAGAACATAACGGATTTCTCGTTTGGTCATCGCCGGCATGAAAAACGCAAAGATTTGGTAGAGCCAGATGGGGCTCGTGATGACGAGACCGACGGTAAAGGCAATCTGGAGTTTCAGATCGAAAGCGCTCGAGATGCCGTCATAGTTCAGAGTCGCAACACGATGTTGGGTAAGAGCGACTTCATATATCGGCTTGCGCATCGCGCTCAAGATTGGGTCGGTGAGGAACCAGCCACCAACCGCGCCAGCGAATACCGCGATTGCGATGACATACATGCGCCGTTTGAGCTCAATCAGGTGAGCACCAAGGGTCATCTTGGTGGGGCGCTTAGACCCCTGAGTCGATCGCGCGGCCACGATTTAAGAGTTGCTGGTGGTGTCCGAGTTTTTAGCGGAGGTCTCGTCGCCGGGCTTGCCTTCGTCTTTCATCTGCTTCATTTCGCCACGGAAGATACGAAGCGATTGACCAAGGCTCTTGGCGAGACCGGGAAGCTTAGGCGCACCGAACAGCAAGACGACGACAGCGACAATGATGATGAAGTGCCAACCCTGCAAGCCTTGCCACATGTGAATCTCCTGAAGTACTTCTCGGCGAGTTTTTCTCGTGCGCTCAGTCTACAGCGCGTTCTTCGCCCACTCGGCTACTTGTTCCCTGAGAGATTGCGGTGCGATGACCGTAATGACTCCTGGTCGACGTGCCAGTGCGCGATAAACACCTTCAACTGTTGCGAAATTAACCTCTACCGTTATCCGCTCACCAGACTCAGCGATAGTCCGCGGACCGAAATCAGAAATCGATCCGAGAGCCCACGCGGGCACACTGAGGGTGGCAACGATGTCTGATTCGCTGACATCGAAGAGGACATCGTCGAGGTCTTTTTCTTCGAGGGTGGTGTCACGCGGCGTCAGATCAATCCGCGCATTCAGCATTCGATCCACGCGGAATGTGCGCAGAGCTTTTCGAGTGTGGCAATATCCACGCAAATACCAGGTGCCAGACACGGCCTCAACGCGTATCGGATCGACCAGCCGAGTCAGAGTTTCGGAGCCCGCGGAGCGGTACTCGAATTCAATGTGAACTGCCTGGTCGATTGCGTCACGAATGGAATCGACCGCTTGTGGTGGGTGTGCGGTCGCAACAGAAATACCTGCCGGCTTGCTTGAAGATCCAAGTGCAATTTTGTCGCGCAGCCCATGAATGAGTTCACGATTGTCGCCGCTCACGGCGTTCTCGATGAGCGATAGCCCGGCAACGAGAGTTGCTGCTTCTCGAGCAGAAAAACGCGGAGTCCCTTCAATTCCCACCGTGTGCGTGAGGTCGATGATTCCCTCATCGAGAAACTGGTCCCAGTCGATGTCGAACATCTGATCGTGCATCGGAATGCCGGTCTTGTCGGCGACTCCCAGTGTGGTGAGTCCTTCAACGGCTTCACGAATCATGTTTTCAGAAACACCAAAGTTTTTAGCTGCGTCGGCAATCGAAACAGGGCTCTCGACGATGAGATACGGAACGAGCGATAGGAGCAAAGTGACGCCGTCTGAGGCCTGCATGCGTGGCTTAGCCATGTGCGTGCTCCTTTACGTTGTGCGTTGCCACAAGTGATTCGAACCGTGCGCGCAGTGCGTCGATCAAAGAAGATGGCGATTTCGGTCTTACGGTTGCGCCGAATTCGGTCAGTTCATCAGCTAAGAGGTTGACATCCGAAAAATGGATTTCGACGATACCTTCTTCAGAAGCAGCACCGTGTGCGGCTTGAAGGCGAACAGCGGCATCAGATCCTGGTTCAACCCAGACGTGTGCAACATTGTCGAGATCCAACTGATCGAGTTCCGCTTCGAGTTGTGCAGCGTAGTCCTCTGCTGCCGCCTCGAATGTTCGGGTACCGAGTCGCTTGGGTTTGTTGACGATTCGTGAAAGCAAAAATGTGCGCTGAGCATCCGCGTCCATGTCATGAGCAAGTACATACCAGAGCCCGCGTCGATTTACGAGAGCAAGAGGTGCAACAGTGCGCTGTTCAGGTTTGGTCGCGCCTGGTTTCAAGTACAGGAATGTCGCAATCGCGTTTTTATCGAGGATGTCTTTCAGCTCCTCAAAGGCGGGTGCAGTCGTTGAAATGCGGGGGGCTAAACCAATCAGAGGCTCACTGGCGGGAATTCCGAGCGAGCGCAGCTTTGTGAGGGCGTGACGGGAATCTTCACTGAGCGAACCATCTCGCCAGGCTTCTGCAGCCAGGCGCAAGAGGGTGATTTCGGCACTCGAGAAATTGAGCCCATCGGGAAAGTCATAATCTTCTTCGACGATTCGATAACGCGTCTCTTGACCGCCAGAAAAAGTCTCCGTCTCGAACGTGTCGATGACGATGCCGCGTTCTCGAATTTCACGCTTGTCTCGCTCGAAGGTTTGCAGCAGGTCTTCCTGCTTGTCTTCGGTGTGCGGGTTGTACCGCTCGTGGTATTCGGGAAGGCTCTCGAAAATTTCGTTCTTCGTCAGACCGAAACGATGTGAGATGAGGGTAAGAATCAATCCAAACTGACGTCGAACTTTGATTTGTGCGTCGTCAGCCATTGAGACTCTCCCCTATCGCGCTAGTTAACTCCAAGAATATCGATGACGAACACCAATGTGGAGTTAGCGGGGATTGAGCCTGTTGCCTGAGCGCCGTAACCCTGGTCCGGTGGGATGATCACGAGGACCTGTGAGCCAATAGTTTGACCGACGATAGCGTCGCGGAAACCAGGAACCACCTGATCAACAGAGAAATCTGCGGGAGTTCCACGCGACCAGCTCGAATCAAAGGGCTGTGCATCTTTTTGCCAGACAACACCGACGTACTGAACCGTTACATTCGCGTGAGCGGCAACAGTGGCACCCGATCCCTTCTTGAGAACGGCAACTTTGAGCTTGGTGGGTGCGGGCGTTGAAGGAATCGTGATTCCAGGAACGCCGTCGGGGCTCAATACGACCTGCGGCAGTCCGTCTTCGACGACCTGAGGAGCACCGTCAGCGCGCGTGCTCGAGGCCTTGACGATGTCGAAAACAGCAACAACGGTGTCGTTCTTTCCCAGGCCTAGAGCGTTGGCGAGAACTTCGTCATTACCAATCACGGCTACAACGCGACTGCCGACCTTCTTGCACTGCAGTGCCTTGGAGATACCGCCGAGTTTTTCGACGTCCACAGGAATACTCGCAAGGCTCTTGCCGTCGTAGCTCGTGGACTGGAGGAGTTTTGCAGTCTTGCCGTCGTAAATTTGTGCGTCAATCGAAATGGACTGCTTGGGGAGAACAACGGCTCCAGTGCCCTCAATGACGACATCAGACTGTGTGCCAGCCAAGGTCAGACCAGGGGTAAATGTGACCTCTGGAGATTTGCCGAACTCCCCCGAAACCTTGACCGCCTTAGATGCCGCGCCAGATGAAGAGAGTGACTCACACGTTGTTGCAGATGACGAGCACCCTGCTAGACCGATGAGGCCAGCGGCGAGAATTACAGATGAGGCAATAGCCACAGGTTTGCGCACGATTTTCCTTTGATTGTTTGTGACTACAGTTTCACGGCTGCAGTCGAGAAAGCTCGATGTTTACTGAGAGTCGTCTGAATCTTGCGAGGGCGATTCTGAGGCGAGAGAGGCGCTGTGTGCAGCCGAACGAACACGCTTACGAAGAATCTTGTCGCTCACCTGTCGATCCTGCAGAGCACCCGGAGTCCACGCTTCGACGTCCTCTTCGGAGTAATCAGATTTCGAAGCTCGACGTTTGAGGTCGGGCAACACTGCGCCCGGGGCTAGACGTCGAGCAGTCACCAAGAATCCGGTGTGGCCGATCATGCGATGGTCGGGACGCACAGCTAGACCTTCCACATGCCAGCCTCGAACCATGGTTTCTGAAGCAACGGGATGGGTGAACAAGCCGGTCGCTCGAATTGCCTCGGTCGTTCGTGACAACTGGGTTACCGTCGCGACGTAGCAGAGCAAGACACCGCCATGAGTGAGCGCGGTGGCAACGGAATCGATGCACTCCCACGGTGCGAGCATGTCGAGAACGGCACGATCGGCGGTGTGTTCAGCAACAACCGATGGCAACGATTCGACCAAATCCCCCACCGTAATGGTCCAGTTTGCGGGGGCGCTACCCAGATAGGTCACACCATTGGCTTTCGCAATTTCAGCGAATTCTTCACGACGCTCAAAACTGTAAAGGTGACCTGTTGGGCCAAGCGCTCGCAAAATCCACATTGACAGAGCACCAGATCCCACGCCCGCCTCAATGACACGAGCACCAGGGTAGATATCTGCCATGCCAAGGATTGCCTGCGCATCCTTGGGATAAATGATTGCCGCACCTCGAGGCATCGACATGACGAAGTCGGTCAGCAAGGGGCGAAGAGCAAGGTGTGGTTGCCCAGCCTCGTTAAGAACTACCGAACCATCAGGCAAACCGATGATGCTGTCATGGGCAATGGGGCCTCGATGCGTGTGAAAAAACTTTCCCTCTTCGAGGGTGATGGTGTTCAGCTTGCCCTTGGGCCCCGTGAGCTGAACACGATCGCCCGCGCGAAAAGGTCCGGATTCGTAACGCTCTTTATGTGTGCTCATTCGCGTGCCTTGTGTTGTGAAAAAACGCTGCGAACATCGTCGAGAGTTTTACCGGAAAGAGAATTCCAAATCGTTGTGCCAACACTCGAATCGAGTGGAACGAGGTGCTTGATGCCGATGAGGGCAGCCCCCGCATCATGTGCGCTGCGCATGCCAGAAGGGGAATCCTCGAAAGCTAGACAATCGGTTGGTGCGTAGCCAAGACCCTCAGCAGCCATTTGGTAAGCGACCGGGTGAGGCTTCTGGTGCGGTACACGATCGCCGGTCACCAGCAAATCGAAAGTGACACCTGGCACCTTCGCCGCGACGCTCTCGGCGATGGAGTGCACGGACATGGTGACCATCGCCTGCGGAATGCCGGCAGCGGTGGCTGCCTGCAACATCTCAAGGGCTCCTGGGCGCCACGGGACGCTTTCGCTGAGCAACGAGCCAACTCGAACGGCAAGGAAATCGATGATTTCTTGGATGGAGAGGTCTACGCCCTTGTTTTGCATTGCTGCTGCAGTGACGGGTAGCCCCTGGCCGACTTGAATCATGCCGTCTTCGTGAGTCCACTGAGCATTGAATTGTTCCGCGAGTTCGACCTCTGCCTGAATCCAATAGTCTTCTGAGTCGACAATCGTGCCATCGAGGTCCCAGAGAAGGGCTGACGGGGTCACGATTTCGGAAGTATTCACGTTGAGTAAGTCTATCGGTGTGCAACCTCGTAGGCTTGGCTCAGCGCTATTGAGAGGTCACAGCATGGGTGAATCATCCGTATTCGACGGACGCATCCTTGTCGTCGCTTTTGAGGGCTGGAACGACGCTGGAGAAGCAGCATCTTCGACCGTTCGTGTTCTCCTTGATCAGCTGGAAGTTGTTCCTCTCGCAACCTTTGAGGCAGAGAACTTCTATGACTTCCAGCAGGTGCGCCCCACTGTCGGTTTCGACGATGAAGGCCGTCGCGTGCTGAGCTGGCCCTCAACCGTTTTTTACTCGCCGCTTGCCCCAGCAGCAGCACCAGCGTCGCTTGCATCGGATGCTCAACTCGCTGTCACGGGCGCGAACTCTTCGAATGTTTATCTGCTGTTGGGTGCGGAACCTTCGCGAAACTGGCAGACATTCGCTGCTGAGGTGATCGATTTAGCGCTTGCTTCAGATATTTCGGGAATTGTGTTCCTTGGATCGCTTTTGGCGGAAGTCCCGCACACCAGGCCAATTCCCATATTCATTTCAAGTGAAAATGCAGCGGTTCGTTCACAGTTCGATGTGGAGCGCAGTACATACGAAGGACCGGTAGGCATCTTGTCGGTGCTTGCCGACGCGGCTGAAAAAGCGGGTATTCCGACAATGTCACTCTGGGCATCGGTCCCCCACTATGTGCATCATGCCCCGTCACCTAAAGCGACTCTCGCCATCATTGATCGCCTCGAGGAAATTGTCGATGTCACCATTTCTCGAGGCACCCTCGTCGACGATGCAGAAACCTGGGTTTCAAACGTGGATGCTCTCGCCGATGAAGACGAGGACATGGCCGCATACATCACTGGTCTCGAGCGCTCGCGGGATGCCTTCGACTCCCCCGAGGCTAGTGGCGAAGCTCTGGCACAAGAGTTTGAGCGCTTCCTTCGCGATTCTGACGAGGATCACAAGCCTGAGGGGTCATGACCTTGATCGGCAGCTTGGCTCTTCGCATCGCCTCGAAGTGGGGCTCATGCGGGGAACATTTGCCTCTCTGAATTCGTGATAGTGTCGTATCTCGGTGCTGAACGCATCGTCACCTGCGCGGGTGGCGGAATAGGCAGACGCGCTAGCTTGAGGTGCTAGTGCCCGTAAGGGCGTGGGGGTTCAAGTCCCCCCTCGCGCACAGATAAACCCCGGCTCATGAGCCGGGGTTTTTTGTATCCTGTTGGGCTCTTCGGTACGGCAGATAACACCAGTTAGGTAGCGTTGAGACATGGCTTCTTCTTCGACACTTCGCACTGAGGCGAAACACGAGAAAGCACTAGCGCAGGTTGCATGGGCCAGACAGCAACTAGCGGAGGCCTTTGACGAAGAGCTGGTGATCAACGGTCTTTCGAGTAGTGACGTAGAAACTCGCCGAATACTTGGTCTCACCAACGCTCAAGACAAGTCGTCGAGTCGCTCGCTGGGCAATATTCTGCGAGCAAATCTGTTCACGCTTTTCAACGCTGTCGTTGGGGGCAGTTTCTTGCTGTTGCTCGTGCTCGGGCAGTGGAAAGATGCTTTGTTTGGCTTCGCGGTAGTCGCGAATGTGGTCATCGGCGTCGTTCAGGAGTTTCGTTCAAAGCGGGCTCTTGATCGCGTGGCGATTTTGAACCAACCGCGTGCGCGTGTGCTTCGAGACAAAGTTGCCCTGGAAGTTGATGTCGCCCAAGTAGTTCTGGATGACGTGCTCGTGCTCCGGGCGGGCGACCAAGTTCCAGCGGATGCGCTCATTCTGAGCAGTTCAGGGCTCGAGGTTGATGAGTCTTTGCTCACTGGTGAATCTGACGCCATCGAAAAAACAGAGCGTGACATCATTCTTTCCGGATCGAGCGTGGTCGC
>JBDKLU010000103.1:0-3149 GCA_039795475.1 Actinomycetota bacterium
GCTCCATGTCTTCGCCGCCCTGTCCGACGTCGATAGCCATGGCTACGACCTCTTTACCGGTCGCATCCTTCAGCCAACCGATACCAACCGAGGTATCGAGACCACCAGAGTAAGCAAGTACAACGCGTTCAGACATGCCTTAAGTCTACGGGCGACGGCGACGCACGCTGAACAGAGCCAGCGCACCACCGATGATTGCCAGAGCTGCTGCGCCCGGGATCAGCGGTGAAACGCTTGCACCCGTGTCAGGCAATGAACTTGACGAGTCAGTCGCACCACCAGTGGTTTCGAACGACGGCGGAGTCCAGCCTCCTCCCTCAGGGATGAGGCCCATCCACGAGAAACCGGCACCGTTCACGGGAACCTGTGCCGTGGTGTTTCCATCACTCGCATCGGTCGAATCGTAGGTCGGGTCGTACGATGCGGGAATCTCATACTCCACGTAGTACTCACCCTCATCGACCGACGGGAACTCGAAGTTTCCGTCGACATCAGTGGTGGTGTCGTCAATCACGTTGCCGTCTTTGTCCTTGAGGTAGACGGTTACGCCAAAGTGACCGGTTTCACCGTCGTCAGTACCGTCGTGATCCACGTCGTCCCAAACCTTACCGAGAATCTTCTGAGCAGGGTCAGTCAATCCTGCGGGTCGCTCCGGACCATTCGGGGCCGGGGTCTCAGTCGGAAGCTCAGATTCCTTGGTGGGCTTGTTGCCCTTGTCTTCCTTAGCGTCCTGCTCGCGCAGATCGGCGAGAACATCCTTGGGGTCTTCGCCCGCGTCGACCTCAGAGTCAAAGTACTCACGAGCCGTCATCTTGCGGCACACGCCAGCAGAGTCACCGGTCCCGAAGTAAATTGCCTTACCCTCGTCGCTCCAGTTGAAGCCTGCGTACTCAGCCGTGCCGCCACCCTTGGTCTGTGTGAACGGCGGGATGATGTCTTCCCAGACCTTGTTAGGACCCGAGTAAGCGAAAGTCGAGTCGAACACGTGCGGGTTGCTCGGGTAAGCACGCGCGTGCGAGCCAGTCTTGGCGTACTTGTTGTGCACGTAGCCTGCGTGGTCACCAACGGTTGCCGATGCGGCGCCGGGGCCGGTGTGCGGGTTCAGCGGACCGTTGACCGAGTTCTTCGAGACGGTGATCATGCGGTACGGGTTGGTCACCGAGTGCGTCCGGTGACAGATGGTCACCTTTTCAGTGTCGAGCGACGGGGTCGCGTTGGCGCTGCCAGCTGCGACGCCCACGAGAGCGGATGCGCCGAGAGCGGCAGCGGCGGAGAGAACAAGAATACGCTTCACTGAAAATCCTTTGAGGTTGGGATGCGACCTGACAACCATGGCAAAAAAGCACTGAACCGTCGGTCTAGAAAACGATACGGTGAAACCTGCACGACCCGCAAGTTAGCGCGGGTGTGTCGTTATATCGTGACTACGACCGGTGCGCGGAATGAATGGCTATTCCCAGCCTCTGCGTCGGCGTAGCCTGCAGGTATGAAGGCAAACGGAAAAGTCATTGTTGTTACCGGCGCAGGCGCGGGAATTGGTCGCGCAGTGGCGCTCGAGCTGTTGAGGCGCGGTGCGGCCGGCGTCGCTGCGGTCGACCTCAACGCTGAGGGCCTCGCCGAGACAGTTCGGCTGGCAGGGGCGAATGCCGCGAAGGTGAGCGTCCACACGGTGAACCTCACCGACCGCAAGGCAGTGGCCAAGCTGCCAGCACAGGTGATCAAGCAGCACGGGCAGGTTGATGGATACGCGCACGTGGCGGGGATCATCCAGCACTTCGTGAAGATCGCCGACCTCAGCTACGACGAGTTCGAGAAGGTCATGAACGTGAACTTCTGGGGAACAGTCACGCTGTACAAGGAGTTCATTCCCGAGCTGCTCAAGCGCCCCGAAGCCCAGATTCTCAACGTGTCGAGCATGGGTGCGTACGCGCCGGTTCCCGGGCAGACCGCATATGGCGCGACCAAGGCGGCCGTGCGGTTGTTTACCGAGGGTGTGCGCGGTGAACTCGCCGGCACTGGCGTTGGCGCGACGGTTGTATTCCCTGGCGCTACCTCGACCAACATTGCCGCCAACTCGGGTGCCGTGACCGAAGCCGAGAGCAAGGCGATGGCTGACAATGCGCCCAAGTTTAAAATGGCGACGCCCGAGCAGGCCGCCAAGCAGATCGTGGATGCGTTCGAGAAGAACGCGTTTAACGCACCGGTCGGATCAGACGCCTCGATGATGTACAAGCTTGTGCGCCTGATGCCCCAGAAGGCTGCCGAAATTATTCAGAAGCAGATGGCGAGCTTGCTCAAGTAATTCGTTGATTGAGTAGGCCGAAGGCCGTATCGAAATCCGGTTTCGATACGTCGCTGACGCGACTACTCAACCAACGAACGGGCACTCTGCTGAAGAAGCCAGACGAGCAGAGCTTTCTGCGCGTGCAGGCGGTTCTCCGCCTCATCCCAGATCACTGACTGCGGGCCGTCGAGCACCTCGGCACTCACCTCGTAGCCGCGGTAGGCGGGCAGGCAGTGCATGAAGATGGCATCGGATGCGCCCAGCGCCATGAGCTCCTGATCAACCTGGTAGCCAGAGAAGTCGGCGACGCGCTGCGCCTTCTGGTCTTCTTGCCCCATCGAGACCCAGGTGTCGGTGACGAGCACGTCCGAACCGGTTGCGGCGGAACGCGCATCCGTCGTGACCGTGACCGAACCACCGGTTTCACCGGCGATGCGCTCAGCATCAGCGACGATGTCGGCGCGCGGCTGGTAGGCGGCGGGGGCGGCGATGCGCACGTGCATTCCCGCGGTGGCGCAGGCCAGCAGGTACGAATGGGCCATGTTGCTCGAGCCGTCACCGATGAACGCAACTGTTAGCCCGGTGAGGTCGCCCTTCTGCTCACGAATCGTCATAAGGTCAGCGAGCAGCTGGCACGGGTGAAAGTCGTCGCTCAACGCGTTGACGACGGGCACCTCAGAGTTGTCCGCCATCTCGACGAGACCGGCCTGCGCGTAGGTGCGCCAGACGATTGCCGAAACCTGACGGTCGAGCACGCGCGCGGTGTCAGCAACTGACTCTTTGCCAACCATCTGGCTGCCCTGTGCATCGATAATCAGCGGCACTCCCCCGAGGTCGGCGATGCCAACCGCGAACGAGACGCGCG
>JBDKLU010000104.1:0-3948 GCA_039795475.1 Actinomycetota bacterium
GTCACGCGCAGCGTGCGGAGCATTGTGTCCAAGGCAATGTTGTCGGCCTGGTTTTCGTTGCGACGGGTCTCGAGGTAGGGGAAGTCGCCCTTGAGATCTGGTCGGTATCCCTCGCGCAGGCGCTTCATGCCCTCAACGTTGATGCCCTGCTCGCGGGCCAAAATGTCGCACGGAATGACGTTACTCATCTGATCGAACAGGGTCCAGGCGTTTGCGCGGCTCGGGTGCACGACGCCGACGGCGTAGAGGGTTTCGTACCGCTCCGAGAGCGTTCCGAAGAGGAACTTCGGGTGTCCGTCATTCTTGTCGACGACGTCATCGCTCAGCCAGGGAATGTTGATGTCGAATCCGGTGGCAAGAACCACAACGTCGAAGTCTTCTTCGCTTCCGTCATCGAACACGATGCCGGTTTCAGTGAAGCGCGCGATGTTTGGCTTGTGGGCGAGCGTTCCGTGCGTGAAGTGGTGCAGAACGAGGTCGCTCACGATCGGCTGTGTTGCTCCAAACGGCCAGTCGGGAGTTTCGAGACCGAAACGCTCGAGTGGCCCAACCGTGGCGAGAACGAGATCCACCATCTGGAACGGGTTGAGGTTTGCCGGCACGTTGGGCAAGTTGGGGAAGGGAATGAGTCCGGCCATGAGGTCGGGAATCGGGATGCCGTAGAGCTGCTTGGGCAAGAAGTAGTAGGGGCGACGGGTCGAGAGCACCGCTCGCGATGCGTGCTCGGCGGCGTCCACCGCGATGTCAACGCCGCTGTTGCCGGCGCCGACGACGAGAACGCGCTTGTCAGCGAATTCATCGATGTAGCGATACTCGCTCGAGTGAATCAGACGGCCCTGGAAGGAATCCATGTTTTCAAATGCAGGCTTGTAGGCATCCCACTGTTGACCCGCTGCGTAAATGATGCCGGCATAGTCACCGAGGTGACCCTCGGCGGTTTCAACGCGCCACTGCGGAGCCTTCGAATCGTCGAGCGGAGTAGCGCTTGTGATGTTGGTTGAGAAGCGGATGTGCTCGATCAGCCCGTAGTCGCGCGCCATGTCTTCGATGTACTGGTGTACCTGTTTCCACGAGGGGTACATCGGGTAGCTTTCGGGCATGGGGTAGTCGAGAAAACCACCGTTGATCTTGCTCGTGATGAAGTGGCAGGTCTCGTACATGGGTGAACCGGGAGCATCGATGTCCCAGATGCCACCGACGCGTTCATTGCGGTCTGCGATTTCGAACGGGATGCCCTTGCGCTTGAGCGCCCGGGCGGCGGCTAGCCCGCACGGTCCGGCGCCAACTACGAGGTAAGGCAGGGTTGTGGTGGTCGTGGTCATCATTGATCTCCTGGTCCGCAGGTTTCACGGTTCGTGCTTCTCAGCCTAGAAAGGCGCGAGTCGCGGGTATATCGAATTCGGGCAGACGCCTATCGCAAACGCGCATCGTTTAGAGTCGTCTTGTTCGACGCAATCTGTTCGGTGGAGGGGCGATGCCAAGCTCATCGGGTGCTCGTCCCGATTTTCGGGAGTCCCAAGCGGTGACCGCCCAGCGCTGGCGCGAGTTGATTTCGAGCATCTACGCTCCCGTTCAGGTTGATGCGCAACCGGAAGCGATCATCGGCCAAATTCGCAACGTAGATGTTGATGGAATTCAGGTTTCGCGGCTGATTGTTGGTAAGCATCGAACGCAACACGCGGGTGACAATCCCGACGACCGAGTCAATCCCAAATTGGTCTTGTGTGTTCAGCTGTCGGGCGTCTCGAAGATGACTCAAACCGGGCGCGTCGCGGTATTGCGCCCGGGAGACATGTCGGTCTACAACACGAATGAAGGGTACGAGCTCGAATTCGGAGAAGAAGCCGAGGTAATGGGCGTCATCATTCCTTGGAATCGACTTGCTCAGAGCCCTGGGACCCTTCGTGATCTTGCAGGCAGGGTCATGTTGAGTAACGACCCCGTGGTGCGATCCGTTGTGAATTCAATCGATGGAATTGAACCAGAGCTTCAGAAGATGACGATTGCGAGCCGCCGCCGCCTTATTCACCACATCGTTGGCCTCGTCGAGACCTTGTGTCATGCCCAGCAGGAGCAGCTGCTCGCAACTGGAGAGGCCACAGCGAGCAACGACAGGTTGTCGCAGGCGATGGGACTCATTGAGGACAACCTGGCAAACCCTGCACTCAACCCCGACTTTCTCGCGGCGAATCTTTTTATGTCGAAACGCAGCTTGCAGCAACTGAGCGCCAGCGCAGGGTTCTCGGTGGCTGCATGGATTCGAACGCGTCGTCTCGAAATGTGCCGTGCTGACTTGCTCGGCATGCCTGAGCGCTCAATCAGTGAAGTTTGCGCTCAGTGGGGCTTCAGTTCCGCCTCGCATTTTTCGCAACTTTTCAAGGCGACTTACGGCAGAACTCCCGCCCAGTGGCGAAGAGAAAATGTGTTACGACAGCTGGAACGATAAGAGGAATCGCGGGTAGGGGCTTGGCGACTAGCTGAAGAGTTTCTGGAGGCGCTGGATGCCCTCGAGCAGGGGCGCGTCGCCGAGCGCATAGCTGAAGCGCAAGAAGCCGGAGGGGCCGAAGGCCTCACCGGGAACCGCTGCGACCTCGGCCTTGTCGAGGATCAGATCTGCGAGCTCGAGCGAGGTCGTCGGAGTGACGCCATCCCACTCGCGACCGAGCAGTCCGGTCACGTCAGGGTAGACGTAGAACGCACCCTCGGGCGTGGGACAGTGGATGCCGTCAATCTTGTTGAGCTCGGCGACAATCACCTTGCGGCGACGGTCGAACGCTTGACGCATCTCTTCAACGCAGTCTTGCGGACCAGTGAGAGCGGCGAGGGCAGCGCGCTGAGCGATGTTGTTCACATTGCTCGACAGGTGCGACTGCAGATTGGCGGCACCCTTCATGGCGTCGGCGGGACCGACCATCCAGCCCAGACGCCATCCGGTCATCGCATAGGTCTTCGCGACACCATTGACCAGGATGGTGCGGTCGGCGAGCGATGGAACGGCCTCGACGATCGACACGGCACGCACACCGTCGTAGGTGAGGTTCTGGTAGATCTCGTCGGTGATGACCCAGAGGCCGTGCGCGTCAGCCCACTCGCCGATGACCTTGGTCTGCTCGGGCGAGTAAACCGAACCGGTCGGGTTCGAGGGGGATACGAACAGCAGCACCTTGGTGCGATCGGTGCGGGCAGCCTCAAGCTGGTCAACGGTTACGAGGTAGTTCTGGTCAGCACCGGCGAAAACATCGACCTGCTTGCCACCGGCAAGGGCAATTGCCTCGGGATAGGTGGTCCAATAGGGGGTCGGCACGAGAACCTCGTCGCCGGGGTTCAGCAGAACCGCAAACGCCTGGTAAACCGCCTGCTTGCCACCGTTGGTGACGACGATCTGGCTAATCGGAACCTCGAGACCGCTGTCACGCTTGGTTTTTTCGGCAATCGCTTCGCGCAGTTCGGGCAGTCCAATCGCGGGCGTGTAACGGTGGTTCTTCGGGTCGCGCACGGCGGCAACGGCCGCTTCAACCACGTGATCGGGCGTCGGGAAGTCGGGCTCGCCTGCTGCGTATGAAATCACCGGACGACCGGCGGCCTGCAGGGATTTAGCCTTGGCGTCTACTTTGAGAGTCGCTGATTCAGCGATTGCGGCAATGCGAGCAGAGATGCGCGAGTTCGTAGTCACGCACACAAGTTTAGGTCAGTCGCTGGCGAGGTGGGCTCGCTTTGCGTGGAGGGAGCATCCTCGCGTAGACTTGCGAAGTTGGTTGAAAAAGCCATGCTTTAGCATGCCTGTCGACCAGCCTAGGGCGGTGGCTCAATTGGTAGAGCAGCGGTCTCCAAAACCGCAGGTTGCAGGTTCGAGTCCTGTCCGCCCTGCTCCTTCGAAAGGTAAACAATGTCAACAAACGTCGCAGACGAGCCCGGCGAAGACCTCGTCGAGCGCGCGAAAGCGGAGCG
>JBDKLU010000105.1:0-20325 GCA_039795475.1 Actinomycetota bacterium
ATCGGGCGGCGAGCCTCATAAATCTTGATCCAAGACGAAACGCCATCAGCAACAAGTGGACGTTTCCCGTCGCCTAAACGTGACGCGACTGCTTGTGGCGAAACGGTAAGAAGAACCACAGGAAGCTGTTCGAGAACTTTCTGACTTCCGTCGTCAAGTACGGCTCCCCCGCCAAGGCTGACAACAGCGTCATGTGCGGTCGCCTGTGCGACGTAGCCAGCTTCGAGTTTCCGAAAGGCGGGCTCGCCCTCTACTGCGAAAAAGTCAGCTATGACGCCATGCTCGGCGACAAACATTCTGTCGGTATCAAGACGTTGTGCACCAAGTAATTTGGCGACTCGCTTACCGATTTTCGTTTTGCCTGACGCCATGGGGCCGATCAGTACAACACGCGCGCCCATTTAGCGATCTTGAACAGTCTTGAGAGCGCTAGGGATGTTAGCGACATAAGAATCGAGATTCCGTTTGGTCTCGCCCACACTGTCTCCGCCGAACTTTTCAAGAACTGCTTCAGCCAGAACGAGAGCGACCATAGCCTCTGCTACAACGCCGGCGGCCGGTACGGCACAGACATCAGAACGCTGATGGTGTGCTCCAGCAGCCTCACCGGTCGCGACATCAATCGTCTTTAGAGAGTGGGGCACGGTAGCAATTGGCTTCATGCCGGCCCTGACACGCAAAACTGTGCCGGTGGTCATTCCACCTTCGATGCCGCCAGCGCGGTCAGACTCACGAACGATGCCCTCTGCCGATGCGATCATTTCGTCGTGAGCTTTAGATCCGCGACGACGGGTGGTTTCGAAACCATCACCAACCTCAACGCCCTTGATGGCCTGGATACCCATCAGTGCTGCTGCCAGACGTGAGTCGAGACGACGGTCCCAATGTACGTGTGATCCAAGCCCTGGCGGTAAACCGTAGGCGAGAACCTCGACCACACCACCGATGGTGTCGCCGGTGTCATGGGTGTCCTGAATTTCAGCGATCATTGCTGCACTTGTCTCGGTGTGGAAACAGCGAACCTCATCTGCGTCGATGGCGTCGACGTCTTCAGCGCGAGGGAACGCGTACCCTTCCGGCACAGCGACGGGTCCGATTGCAACGGTGTGACTCACAAGTGAAATACCGAGCTCTGCCAAGAAACTACGAGCAACCGCGCCAAGAGCCACGCGTGCGGCAGTTTCGCGTGCGCTAGCACGCTCCAAAATTGGGCGCGCCTCGTCAAAGTCGTACTTTTGCATGCCGACCAAGTCCGCATGGCAAGGGCGAGGGCGAGTCAGAGCAGCTCCGCGACCACTTTCCAGTTCTGTTGGATCGATGGGGTCTGGGCTCATTACCTTTTCCCACTTTGGCCATTCCGTGTTTCCGATGCGCAGTGCGACAGGTCCGCCCAAGGTCAAACCATTTCGAACACCACCGGATATGTTTAGCTCATCCTGCTCAAACTTCATGCGGGCACCACGACCGAAGCCGAGTCGGCGACGCTGCAAATCAGCCTGAATTGAAGCCCGCAGAACAGGGATGCCCGACGGCAGTCCCTCGATTACGGCGATCAGTTCCGGACCGTGAGATTCACCTGCAGTAAGCCATCGAAGCATGTCTTAAGTTTGTCACAGCCTGACGGGACCGCCGGACGCACACGCAGTGCCGAAAATTGGCAAATAGTTGAGAGCTAAAGACCCCGGGCGTTCAGTCCAACGCTGGCGTACATGGCAGCCCGAATTTCAGATTCGCCCGGAAGTGGACTATCTGGTACGTCTGATACGAAAATACGAACTTGCTTCAGTGCCTGGTTGGCCAACATGGATAGTCCACTTATGGCGACACCTCCTGAAGCCGACCACTGTGAAGACCGTGGTGAGGGCCATACGTCATAGGCGACATCGAGCAATAGGGACTGTGGAGACTTGCATAAAGCATCAAGACTTACATCGGCTGAACCAGGAACAGTCGAAATCGCGGCATCGACAGTCTTAATCGCGTCGAGGGAGGCGAGGTCAACAATATTGACGTTGACCCCGAGCCTTGTGCCAAGAGCGAGTAAGTCTTCGCCCTTAGCGATGCTTCGCAACGCGACAGAAACTTCGGTGCAACCCAGTTCCGACAAGGCGACGAGAGCTGAAAGAGCGGTCGCTCCCCCACCGATGATTGCTGCGTGCGTACAACCATCGATCCCAGCACTGCGCATTGACTCGGTGATTCCAAAAACATCCGTGTTGTAGCCGTGGGCAGCAGTGACAGAACGCTGATGAGAGAAAGCCAAGGTGTTTACGGCACCCGTGTACTCCGCGTGCGCATCTTTAGTTGCAGCGAGTTCAAAGGCCTCTTGTTTGAGCGGCATTGTTATCGACAACCCACGCCACGAGTGATCAAGGCTTTTTATGAAAGAGCCTAAATTACCCTGAGCCACCTCATTCTTCGTGTACGACCAGTCGAGACCCAAGACGCGATAGGCGGCCATGTGCAGCACGGGAGACTTACTGTGGGCAATTGGAGATCCCACAACGGCGAGATTATTCATAGTCAGGGTGCGCTTGCCACCACGCCTGGCTAATTTTGACTGCAGCCTCGTGTTGGGCGAGGGTCTCGCTAAAAACAGTCTCACCCGTCTCGAGGTTGACTGCTACAAAAAAGAGCCACTTACCTGCGACAGGGTGCAATGCGGCATCGATTGCGTCTTCACCTGGATTCGAGATCGGAGCACGCAGTGGACCTGGGTGAACGTAGGTGTTGTACACGTTGCTGGTGTCTGCGCGTTCGGCAACGGTCGTTTCCCAGCGGTGGGTGTTTCCAGATCCGTAGGCAACTGTTGCGTCAGACTCAAGCAATCCTGTCGACCAAAGGTCGGGAATAAGGCGATTCTGGAAAACCCGCGAGACCTTATACATGTCCTTTGTTGACCCTGCCTCTTTTTGAATCAGGGAGGCGAGCGTGATGACACGGAATTGATCCGCCGCGGGCACGCCTGCCTTATCGAGCGCAGTGAACGTGCGCGCCACCATCTGCTTGATAATTTCGACAGCAGTCATATTTGGGCTAAAGCTGTACGTTGCTGGGAAGAGGTACCCCTCAACGTTCAGAGCTTGCTTTGGCAAGCCAAGTGCCTGTGGGTCTTTTACAGCTGCTTCGAAATCAGCAAGTGGAATCTTGGTCTTCGAAGCCAGGACTGGAAGCATCTTAGAGACAAGCATTCCCTCGGGAAGCGTCACTTGATTTACCTGGCGAGTTGCCGGATCGAGAAGTGCTGCCAAGGCATCCTTGGCTCTCATGTTGGCCTTCATCGAATACACGCCAGGAATGAAAATTGGATCGGGTTCGGTCTTGAGAATGAGCTTGTAAAACGCATCGAAACTCTTGACGATTTTGGCCTTGGCAAGGTTGTTTGCAATGGTTTCGCCACTGTCACCATCAGCAATAACGAAATCGACGGCATCACCCGTTGTTGTGTCGTAGTCAGCAATGGGATGCAGAATGCTCGACAGAGTGCCGGTTGAGTACAGCGCGGTGCCGGCAGCACCAAGAAAAACGAGTGCACTGGCAGTAGCAACGATCGCAATGACGCCTTTACGCTTCAGGCGACGGCCGTGTCGAGGTTGCTTCATTTGCTCACCGTCAGGAAAGTACAAGCGAAACTCCTCTAGATGTCCTCGAGGGCGATTCCGGCAGGTTTTCCACTTGATCGTTCAGTGTCGAGGGCGTGTTGTAAAACCATAACAGCGGCAACCTGATCGATGACTGAACGCGTGCCGCGTTGCTTTTTTCCGGTCGCGCGTAAAGCTGCATGCGCGGAGACAGTCGTGAGACGCTCATCAATCATTCGAACGGGAATGTTTGTTGCTTGAGAAATATCTCTCGCGAGTTCAATCGCATTTTCTGTCGACGGCGTGTGGTCGCCCGAAAGGTTGAGTGGCAAGCCCACGACGACCTCAATCGCCGAGGTTTCGGCAATCAACCGAGCAATGTCCGACAAAAGTGTTTCAGACTCGCGTTGCAAGGTTACGACGGGCGTAGCTAGCAATCCGGAAGGATCACTTTGAGCTAGACCTACACGGGCTTTGCCAGCGTCAACTCCCAAGCGAACGCCCGAGCGCATCTACTTACCGATTTCGGCAGCAATGGCCTTGAGTGCTTCGTCTACGCGACTTGCGTCTGCACCACCACATTGAGCCATGTCATCACGACCGCCACCACCACCGCCGAGAACGCCGGCAGCGCTCTTGGCGAAGATGCCAGCCTTAAATCCGCTTGCCCGAGAAGCTTCTGTGGTTGCCACGATCACACTGGGCTTACCGTCAACGACGGAAGCAAGTGCAACGACTGCGTTGTCATTCTGAAGTCGCTCACGAACCGCCGTAACGAGTTCACGTAGGTCGTCCACGCGCGAAATATTCGGTACCGACGCAATCACAGTCTTTGTAGCGCCAATCGTTGACGACTTGTCAAGAAGAGCCGGCACGAGTTCGCGAACTGCCTTTGCTTCGTACTCGGCAATGCGCCTTTCAGCAGCCTTGAGAGATGCCGTCAGGTCTGCAATGCGACCAAGAACCTGATCCTTGGGAGCTTTCAGATTTGCTGAGAGCTCTGCAACAATCGCACGCTCGGCTGAAAGCGACCGGAAAGCGTCAGCTCCAACGAGGGCTTCAATACGTCGGTTAGAAGAACCAACCGAGGCTTCACTTACGAGATTGATAATGCCGATTTGTGCGCTCGAGTCCACGTGTGTTCCGGCGCAAAGTTCACGGCTCCAGGGGCCACCGATATCGACCATGCGCACGACATCGCCATATTTCTCGCCAAAGAGTGCCATAGCTCCGAGCTCTTTTGCTTCGTCGAGCGGCATTTCACGAGTCGTTACGTCAAGGTCTGATAGCACTGCCTTATTGGCAATGTCTTCGATTTCACTTCGTGTTTCAGGGCTGAGAGCTTCATTCCAGCTGAAGTCGAGGCGCATGTATCCGGACTTATTGTACGAACCAGCCTGGTGGGCTGTATCACCCAGCGTCTGGCGCAGTGCAGCGTGAATCAAGTGTGTAGCAGAGTGCGCTGCTGATGCCTCGCGACGATAAGTGCGATCGACAACGGTTGTTGCACTGTCTCCCACTGCGACAAGTCCCGAGGTGACTGTCGCGGTGTGACTGATGAGACCCTTCACGGGTTTTTGCACATCAATCACGGACATCTCAAAACCCGAGCCGATGATGGTGCCTGCATCAGAGTCTTGCCCGCCAGATTCTGCGTACAGACTCGTGGCGCCAACAATAACTTCAATCGTGTCGCCCGCAGACGCTGCGGGTACGGGAATGCCGTCTTTCAATATGCCGACAATTTTAGACTCAACATCAAGCTCGTCATAGCCCAGGAAAGCGGTCTCGCCTTGAGCGCGGAAATCGGAATAGACGCTCATGTCTGCTTGCAGAGACTTCTTAGCCTTAGCGTCTGCTTTAGCGCGCGAGCGTTGCTCAAGCATGAGCGTGTCGAAAGCAGCACGATCAACGCTGAGACCCGCTTCTTCTGCCATCTCAAGGGTGAGATCGATGGGGAAACCAAAAGTGTCGTGCAGAAGAAAGGCAGTTTCACCAGGAAGTTTCTTAGAACCCTGCGATTTGACGTCCGTTACAGCGACATCAAGGATGGTCGTTCCGGATGCAAGTGTCTTCAAGAAGGCTTCTTCTTCACCGAGTGCAACCTGGGAGATGCGCTGGTAGTTCTCAGTGATTTCCGGGTACGAGGAGCTCATTGCGTCTCGTGACGCCGCAAACAATTCGTTGAATGTCGCTGCGTCGACTCCGAGCAGCCGCATCGCACGTACAGTGCGTCGAAGTAGACGACGCAGAATGTAGCCGCGACCCTCATTAGAGGCCGTAACACCATCGCTCATCAACATCAGAGCTGAACGAACGTGATCGGCTACGACGCGAAGTCGAACATCGGCAGCTTCGTCGGCGCCGTATGTGACGCCCGCAAGAGCCGCAGCTCGATCGAGAACGGGGCGAACCTGATCGATTTCGTAAATGTTCTCAACACCTTGCTTCAAGAAAGCAACGCGCTCGAGTCCCATACCTGTATCGATATTTTTGTTGGGCAATTCACCCAAGATTTCGAAGTCTGACTTTCCTGTGCCTTCGCCACGCAGGTACTGCATGAACACCAGGTTCCAAATTTCTAGGTATCGGCTATCGTCGACTGCCGGACCGCCCTCTTTGCCGTACTTGGCGCCTCGATCAAAGTAAATCTCCGAGCAGGGACCCGCCGGGCCAGGCTGTCCTGTCGACCAGTAGTTGTCGTCCATGCCAAGACGTTGAATACGTGAATCGGGCAGACCAGCGGTCTTCTTCCAGAAATCAATCGATTCGTCGTCGTCTTTGTAGACAGTGACCCACAGGTCTTTCTCGTCGAAGCCGAGGCCACCATCAGACTCGCTCGAAACAAGAAGTTCCCAAGCAAACTCGATTGCCTCCTTCTTGAAGTAATCACCAAAGGAGAAGTTGCCGTTCATCTGGAAAAAGGTTCCGTGGCGTGTCGTCTTGCCGACTTCCTCGATGTCGAGGGTGCGGATGCACTTCTGTACGCTCGTCGCGCGTGGATAGGGCGCAGGAACGACCCCAGACATATACGGAATGAACGGCACCATGCCGGCGACAGTAAAGAGAAGGCTCGGGTCATCGCTTACGAGCGATGCTGAGGGCACGACGGTGTGCCCGCGTGCCTCAAAGAAGTCGAGCCAGCGCTGACGGATCTCAGAAGTTTTCATAAAAGAGTCTTGAACCTGACTTAGTTGTTCTGCTCGCGTAGTGCGGCACTGCGGTCGAGAAAGCCCTCACGCACGGCATTCGAGAGTTCACGGGTCGTGGCATCGACGTTGTCCAGAAACGCTTTACCGCTCGGTGTGCGGGATACCTGGTGGGCGACGAGAAAACCCAAGCCAACACCGACCAGAATCAAGGCCACGTACTTCATTCCAACTCCTAAGATTTGTTGAACCAAGTCTAAAGGTATGAAAACGGGGCCACCCCGCAATGGAGTGACCCCGGTTCCGGATGCTAGTTAGCGAGCTGCGTAGTACTCAACAACGAGCTGCACTTCACATGTCACGGGAACCTCGGCGCGCTTCGGGCGGCGAACAAGCGTGGCGTGCAGCTTGTCGAGCTCGACCGAGAGGTATGCCGGCACGGGAGGAAGCACGTCAACGTGGCCACCAGCAGCAGCAACCTGGAACGGTTCCATGCCTTCGGAGCGCTCCTTGACGTGGATCAACTGTCCGGGCTTGACGCGGAACGAAGGACGGTCAACAAGCTGTCCGTCAACGAGGATGTGACGGTGCACAACCATCTGACGAGCCTGAGCGGTCGTGCGAGCGAAACCAGCACGAAGAACGAGAGCGTCGAGACGCATCTCGAGAAGCTCAACGAGGTTCTCACCGGTCAGACCAGACTGCTTACGAGCCTCCTGGAAGACGTTACGAAGCTGAGCCTCACGGATGCCGTACTGAGCGCGAAGACGCTGCTTCTCACGAAGACGAACAGCGTAGTCACTGTCAGCTTTGCGCTTAGTGCGACCGTGCTCACCGGGAGCGTAAGGGCGCTTTTCAAGGTACTTTGCTGCCTTCGGGGTCAGGGCGATGCCCAGAGCGCGCGAAAGGCGGGTCTTGCTACGGGTACGTGACTTAGTAGACACAATTTCCTTTTCAAATTCATGCGAAAACGAACACGCGAACGCGTGACGCAAAAGATGAGAGGTTTGCCTCGGGCCCGGCTAAAGGGCGACCAAAAAGTTTGACAGTGATGAAAGGCAGCCGAACCTTCAACACCAAACAGGCATGCTCAGACTATCACAGTGATTCACCACGAATGAGTGCACGAAGCTTCTCGAGTCGCACTGCGAAGTCAGCTTCGTGCCCGCGATCCGTCGGCGTGTAGTAACGAGCATCTATGAGCGCATCCGGTAGGTATTGCTGCACAGCGACTGCGTTGGGCTCGTTATGAGCGTACTTGTACCCTTTGCCGTGACCGAGTCGTTTAGCCCCGGCGTAACTTCCGTCGCGCAAATGGATTGGTACAGGACCAGATTTTCCGGCACGAACGTCGTCAAGCGCTGCGTTGATTGCGTTATACGCCGCGTTCGACTTAGGAGCCAAGGCGAGGAATATCGTTGCTTCGGCAAGTGGAATGCGACCTTCAGGCATACCAATGAGTGCTACAGCTTCGGCCGCAGCCACAGCGACCTCGATGGCCTGTGGCGAGGCAAGACCAATATCTTCACTGGCCGAGATAATGAGGCGCCGCGCGATGAAACGAGGGTCCTCGCCCGCTTCAATCATGCGCGCCAAGTAATGAATCGCAGCGTCTGGGTCGGACCCGCGAATCGACTTGATGAAGGCACTGATGACGTCATAGTGTTCGTCGCCATTGCGGTCATATCGCAACAGGGCGCGATCGACGGCTATTTCAACGAACTCTCCAGAAATCAATGTTGACGAATGAGCATCGGCAATATTTGCCGATGCCTCGAGCGAAGTAAGTGCGCGACGCGCGTCTCCCGAGGCATATTGAAGGAGCGCGTCCATTGCCTCATCTGCGACTGTGAACTTTCCTGCGAGTCCGTGTGGCGCGGTCAAAGCCTGAACAAGTAATTGACGCAGTTGATCTTCGTCAAGCAATTCGAGACGCAGAAGTAAGGAACGCGAAAGTAGCGGGGAAATCACGCTGAATGAAGGATTCTCGGTTGTGGCAGCGATGAGCGTTACCCAACCGTTTTCTACTCCCGGCAGCAGAGCATCTTGTTGTGCTTTGCTAAAGCGGTGAATCTCGTCCAAGAAGAGCAATGTGCCCTCACGGTAAAGATCACGATGCGTTTGAGCAGCTTCCATGACTTCTCGAACGTCTTTGACGCCAGCGGTGATGGCTGATAGCTCAACGAATTTACGACCAGACTCAATTGCTATCGCATGCGCAAGGCTTGTCTTGCCGGTTCCTGGCGGACCCCACAAAATTACAGAAACAGCTCGTGAATCTTCGCGCGAGGCAAGGGACCTCAGAGGAGAACCCTTTCGGAGCAAGCGCTCCTGGCCAGCGATTTCATCGAGTGAACGTGGACGCATACGCACTGCGAGAGGTGCGCTCACCCACGTCTTGTTCTCTTCAGCCGACACACATAGAGACTACATAGCCTGTCGATGAGACAGGTCTAAAGAACCATAGAATTCAATCGTCACACTGAAAAGCGGAGAACACTTTGGCAAACAAAGAAAGCCTGAAGACTGAACGCGCGGTCCGAAGCCACTTGGCTGCATACCAAGCACGACAAGATTCCTTCGAACGGTTGCGTTCACGCAGAAAGCGTGACAATCGCATTTGGGCAATCGTTGGCGCTGTTGTCATCCTGGCCGCTATTGGCTCTCAGGTCGGCTTTTCACTGAGCAACTCAACAACACAGCCATCAGCATCAGCATCTGGCAAACCTGCTGGTGTTCCTTCTAAGGATCTCGCTCAGGGCAAAACCTGGTCTGGAGTTTTGGGGATCGACAATGTGGCTCTCAGTCTCACCCTCGACGGGGCGAAAGCTCCGCAGGCAGTGAGCAGCACACTGCAACTGTCGCAGTCTGGTTTCTATAAGAATCTCAAGTGTCACCGACTGACGACCTCTGGAATTTTTGTCCTTCAGTGTGGAGACCCTCAGGGCGATGGCACAGGTGGACCTGGCTATTCGTATGGCCCAATCGAAAATGCACCTGCTGGAGATTTGTATCCTGCTGGAACAATTGCGATGGCGAGGCAGGGCAATAACGCCAGCAGCCAAGGCAGTCAGTTTTTCATTGTTTACAAAGACAGCGTGATTCCATCTGACTCGGTTGGTGGCTACACGGTTATTGGTCACATCAACGCCGGACTACCTCAACTGCTCAAGAACGTCATTAGTTCTGGAACAGTCGACGGTTCAACAGACGGCGCACCGAAGCAAACTGTTTTGATCAACTACTTCAATATTTTCGCTCAGTAGCCACATTCACTCGCACAGCTTTGTTGCTCTAGGCTTGGCTAGTCACACAGCAAGGATAATTAACATGGCTGAGAACTCATGGGGTCGCGTAGACGCGACTGGCACAGTATTTGTTCGCGATACAGACGGCGAGCGGGAGGTAGGGGCGTTCCCTGATGCCACTGCAGACGAGGCGTTGGCTTACTTTGTCCGTAAGTTTGATGACCTCGCGGTATCAATCAACCTTCTCGAACGCCGCATTTCAACCGGGTCCGCTGTGAACGATCTGGTCAAGGCTCTCGACTCGATTAAGAAAACGCTTGCTGCCGGAATCGGAGTCGGAGACTTTGCAGGGTTGCGTATTCGTGTAGCCGCTCTTGACGAAAAGCTCGCAGGCGCAAAAGGCGTTGCAGAAGAGCATCGTCAAGCTGCCCGAGAAGAGGCGCTTGCCAACCGCACCCTCTTAGTTGAGCAAATTGAGGCAATTGCTTCCTCCAACTTGAACAGCGTCAACTGGAAGAGCACGACTGCAAAGGTAGACGAACTATTTGCTAGTTGGCAGGCTTCTCAGAAATCCTCAGTAAAACTTCCTAAAGAGCAGGCCGACGAACTCTGGAAGCGTTTCCGCAACGCGCGTTCAACAATCGATCGAGCTCGACGCGCACACTTTGCGACTGTCGATACAGCGGGTAAAGAAGTTAAGGCGCGTAAGGAAAAACTGATTGCCGCTGCAGAGGCGCTTGCAAACGTTTCTGACGAGAAGACCATTACGGCCTATCGGGCATTGCTCGAGGAATGGAAGCAGGCTGGTCGAGCTTCTAAAAAGGTTGATGATGCTTTGTGGACCAAGTTCAAGGCAGCAGGAGACGCTCTTTACTCAGCTAAAGCGGCTAAAGACGCAGCTGAGGATGAGTCTTTTTCCGACAATCTTGTCGTTAAAGAAAAGATCCTGGCTGACGGCCAAGAGCTGCTGACCATCACCGATCGCGACAAAGCTCGCGCTCTTCTAAGTAGCCTCCAGAAACGATGGGATGCTGCCGGAAAGGTTCCTCGCGCGAAGGTAAAAGAGATTGAAGCTGGCATGCGCAAGCTTGAAATGGCCGTTAAAAAACTCGATGACGATGCGTGGAGTAGTTCAGATCCTGAAAAACAAGCCCGTCAAGAAGGATTGGCCGGGGCAATCGCGACGAAGATTTCTAAACTTGAGATCGAACTAGCTAGCGCCACGGCTGCAAAAGACTCGAAGAAAATCACCGAACTAACCGAGGCAATCCAGACACAGAAATCCTGGCTCGTTGTAGTCAGCAATTAGTTCATATAGTTGAGGGGAAATATCCCCATGTTTCAAATTTCTTGACTTGAGAAATAGCGGTTGTCGTACAACCAAAGCATGGTTAGTCTCGACATTCTTCTGCATGAGCTTGCACAGTCCCCCGTGCACAATGCCCTCATTCTTGACGGTGAAGTATTTAGATCTGCAAACACTGTGGCTACGTGTGATTCCCCTCATACGGACTTACTCAAAACTGCCTCGATTGTGTGCGAGTACGGCGACCTCTTCGTTCCGTGTGGCCTCAGCGCCCTATGGGTGCACGGAATCATCTCAGAACCGCAACGGCACACTGTTGCTATGCGATCACTCAAGCGATCGACATTCGCGACGCAGAATCTCTTTGATGTTCATGACTATGGTTCGTTAAGCGGCAAAACCATCGACCTTGGCGGTCTCGCTGTTGTGCGAGTGCACGCAGCACTTGAGCAAGTTCTGCGCGACCCACGCATTGACGAGGTGCAATTGCAAAATATTCTCGTCGCCGTGTCGTGGCAAGTCCCTAAACTGCTTGCCGAAGTGCATACTTCACTGGCCAAATATCATCGCGTTCCATACACGGAACTTGCGCTTCAGAGACTTAGCCTTCGCTGACGCGGTACACGTCATAGACTGCGTCAATTCGGCGCACCGCATTCAATACACGTTCGAGTTGCACAACATCAGTCATCTCGAAAACAAATCGCGAAAGAGCCAAGCGGTTCGATGTCGTATTTACCGACGCAGAAAGAATGTTCACGTGATGCTCTGAAAGTACCCGAGTGACGTCCGACAAGAGTCCAGATCGATCGAGGGCTTCAACTTGAATTTGAACGAGGAAGATACTCTTTGCATTAGGAGCCCACTCAACCTCGATGAGACGATCAGGTTCACGTTGCAAGGAATCGACGTTGTTGCAGTTGGAGCGGTGAACCGAGACGCCTTGACCGCGTGTAACAAAGCCAGTTATTTCGTCACCAGGCACAGGGGTACAGCACTTTGCAAGCTTCACGAGGATGTCTGGTGCTCCTCGAACAAGGATCCCAGACTCTGAACGACGCGAATCCCTCAGTGTTTGCGTCGCCGGCAAAACGAAATCAGACGCATCTTCGGTCTCATCGGCTACGTGAAGCGTTGCGAGGAGCTTTTCGATAACTGACTGCGTTGAGACATGGCCCTCGCCAACAGCAGCAAAAAGACCAGATACATCGTCGTAGTGCAAGACTGTCAAAACTTGTGCGAGGACATCCGGCGAAAGCAGTCTCTGTAACGGAAGATTTTGCTTTCGCATTGCACGAGCGAGAGAATCTTTTCCGCTCTCAATTGCCTCGTCACGACGCTCTTTGGTGAACCATTGTTTGATTTTGTTTCGCGTGCGTGTGCTCTTTACAAAGCTAAGCCAATCCTGGCTCGGGCCTGAATCTGGATTCTTGCTAGTGAGAATCTCAACAACATCACCACTGGTGAGGACAGTGTCAAGCGGGACAAGACGGCCGTTGAGCTTAGCGCCCATGGTCCGGTGACCGATCTCAGTGTGAACCGCATAAGCAAAATCGATGGGAGTAGCACCTGCAGGGAGTCCGATCACGCGTCCTTTAGGAGTAAATACGTAGACCTCTTTGGCGCCAATCTCGAATCTTAGCGAATCAAGGAACTCCCCTGGGTCCTCGGTGTCTGACTCCCAGTCCGAAATGTGCGCAAGCCAAGCCATGTCTGTATCCGCAGAGGCGAGTGCGTCACTCCCCCTGCCGCCAGCTAGCTTGTCCTTATATTTCCAGTGTGCTGCGACACCGAATTCCGCACGAAGGTGCATTTCGTTTGTACGAATTTGGATCTCGACAGGTCGTCCCTTTGGACCCATCACTGTCGTGTGAAGCGATTGATACAAGTTGAACTTGGGTGTTGCGATGTAATCCTTGAAACGGCCTGGAAGTGGGTTCCACCGTGCGTGGATTGATCCGAGAATGGAGTAGCAGTCACGAACCGTGGGGACAATGACACGAATCCCTACGAGATCGTAAATCTCATCGAACTCACGACCACGCAAGACCATCTTTTGATAGATCGAATAGAGCTGTTTCGGTCTACCGCTGACATCTCCGCGGATCTTCGACGACCGCAAATCACCGACGACCGCATCAACAACTTCTGTTACAAATTTCTCTCGCTCAGGTGTTCTCTGGGCGACGAGGTTATTGATTTCTTCATAAATTTTGGGGTGCAGCACACCAAATGAAAGATCTTCAAGTTCCCACTTGATTGTCTGGATACCCAGGCGGTGCGCAAGCGGAGTGTAGATCTCGAGCGTTTCTCGAGCTTTGCGTTCGGCACTTTCGGCGGGCACGAAGCCCCATGTGCGGGCATTGTGTAGACGATCGGCAAGCTTCACGACAAGAACGCGAATGTCCTTAGACATGGCAACGATCATTTTGCGTACGGTCTCGGCCTGAGCGCTTTCACCGTATTTGACCTTGTCGAGCTTAGTTACGCCATCAACAAGCATTGCTACTTCGGGACCGAACTGTTCATGAACGGTATCGAGAGTGATGTGGGTATCTTCAACCGTGTCGTGCAACAGTGCAGCAATGATCGTTTTAGGGCCGATTCCAAGATCAGCGAGAATCTGTGCCACGGCGACGGGGTGCGTAATGTACGGCTCGCCAGACTTTCGGAATTGACCTTCGTGTGCCTGCTTGGCGAGGGTGTAAGCCTTAGTGACCGTCGCGAGTTCAGCCTTGGGGTGATGAATCTTGAGCGTACGAACTAAGTCGTCAAAACCACCGTCACCTTTGGTGCGACTAAACACCTTAGGCACAAGCCTGCGGAGAGACGATCTCGTCGTTTGGTTCTCCGTCATGCCCACTCCTGCCTACAAACCATTATTGCGGAAGTGGCAAGCGCCAATTACGCGGTTGCGCGCTCCTGAGCAATGAGAATCTTCTTGTCGGTTTCGGAGATTGCTTTGTCCCGTGAACGCCATCCGGCATAGAGAGGCGCAGCCAGGAACAGCGTGGAATACGTTCCTACTGCGATACCGATGAGCAGTGCGAGTGAAATGTCTCGCAGGGTACCCGCGCCCAGAATGAACGCTCCGATGAAAAGAATCGAGGCGACGGGCAAAGCTGCGACAACTGACGTGTTGATCGAGCGAACGAGCGTCTGGTTGACAGCGAGGTTCACTTGCTGAGCAAATGTACGCGACATGTCACGAGACAATCCGATCGTGTTTTCTCGAATCTTGTCGAAGACCACAACAGTGTCGTAGAGCGAGTATCCAAGAATGGTCAAGAGTCCGATTACAGCTCCAGGCGTAACTTCGAACCCAGAGAGACCGTAAACACCAGCAGTGATGACAACGTCGTGCAGGAGAGCAATGATTGCGACGACCGACATCTTCCACGTGCGGAAGTAGAGAGCCATAACGATGGCGGCCAGAACAATGAACACTAGGAGTCCGCGAATAGCTTGGCCCGTGATGTCCTGACCCCAGGTAGCGCCGATAAACGAGGAAGTTACATTGGTCTCGGGCACACTGTATGCCTTCGCCAGGGCGTTCTTCACTTCAACAGTTTGGGCGTTCGTCATCTGAGTAGTTTGGACACGAATACTGTCTGTACCCAGCGTTGAAACCTTCGGGATGACCGCCCCATCAATGCTCTCGACGGCGTTCGTGGCCAGGTTCTGATCGAGCGTGGCTGGCTGAGAAACGATGAATTCGCTTCCTCCAGTGAATTCAATACCGAAGTTGTATGCAGGGGTATTAGTGACCATTCCGCGAATGAATGGTCCAGTCAGGCTTACCAGCACGAGGATGATCGAAATGATGTACCAGCGTCGACGACGACCAACAAAGTCGAACGAACGGGCGCCAGAGTAGAGGTCATTTCCAAGCTCACTAAAACGCGACATCAGTCATCCGCCTTTCCAGACTGAGCTTCGATTCCGCTGGACATCGCCGCCTTGCGTTCTGCGATGGTCTGGCGCTTCGCAGCTTCTTTACTTGACTTGGCTAGCTTGCCACTTGAAACAACCGCCGAAGGAGCAAACTGTGCGCGACCACGGTACACAGCACCAAGACCGTTGGGGTCGAGTCCGCTGAGCTTGTGACCGCCAGCGAAGAAGTTAGTTTGCGCGAGCAGAGCCATCAACGGGTGCGTAAACAAACCAACAACGATGAGGTCAATCACGGTTGTCAAGCCGAGCGTCAGCGCAAAGCCTCGTACGTTACCAACGGCAAGAATGAACAGAACCAAGGCAGCCAAGAAATTCACTGTGTCGCTAGCAATGATGGTTCGAATGGCGCGACGCCAACCGGACTCAACAGCAGATTCGAGGCCACGTCCTTCTCGAAGTTCATCACGGATTCTTTCGAAATAGACGATGAATGAGTCCGCGGTGATACCAATGGCAACGATCAAACCGGCAACACCAGCAAGCGACAAACGGTAGCCCTGGTACCAAGAAAGAATCGTGACAAGAAGGTAAGTGATGACCGCAGCGACACCGAGCGAAAAGACCGTAACGAGACCAAGTGTGCGGTATTGAATCAGCGAGTAGATGATGACGAGAATTAGCCCAATAAGCCCAGCCAGGAGCCCATTAAACAACTGGGTGCTACCCAAGGTCGCTGAGATAGTGTCAGAGCTTTGAACTTTAAAACCAATGGGAAGAGCACCATATTTCAGCTGGTCGGCGAGAGTCTTTGCAGACTTCTGGTCGAATCCACCTGAAATCTGTGGCTTACCGTCAGTAATGGCCGACTTGGTAGCTGGAGCCGAAATTACTTTGCCGTCGAGCACAATGGCAAACTGGTTTCGCGCGCCGGTGAGTCCTGCAAGGCGCGTGGTTACATCAGCAAACGCTTTAGTTCCAGCTTGATTGAACGTCATGTAAACGGCCCATTGTCCGGTGGATGATCCAGTGCTTGTCTGGATGACTCCGCTAGAAGCATCCGCAATTTCTGAACCAGTTACTTCGACAGGGCCAAGCAGGTACTTGTATGCGCCAGAGGGATCACACGTAATAAGTGGCTTGTCGGCTGGTGCCGACGAGGCGTCTTTTGCGGCGGTAGAAGAGCAATTGAAGACGTCGTATTCCGCCTGAAGGAGCGGCGTTACCCAATTGGGGTCGCTAGCGTCAGTCGGTTTGACCGAAGGAGTGCTAGGCAGTGAAGGATTGGGCGTCGGTGCTGGTGTGGCTTTTCCGTCTTTTCCCACCGATGAGACTGTCGCAGCGTCGGTCTCAATGACCGCACGAAAATCAAGCTTTGCCGAGGCCTCGATGCGGTTAATCGTGTCTTGATCAGGTGTACCCGGGATAGAAACAACGATGTTGTTTGTTCCCTGCGTATTAATTTCCGCCTCGCTCACACCAGCCGAGTCGACGCGCTGGCGAATGATGGCAACAGCTTGATTCAACTGTTCTGGCGTGATTGCCGCGCCCGAGGTAACCTGCGGAGTCAGGATGATTTGAGTTCCACCCTGCAAGTCCAATGCAAGCTTGGGAGTCCACGATCCTCCACCCCACAGCACGCCACCAGCGTTGATTCCAATGAGACCAACGATGAGAACAAGAAGCCAAACGAGGCTTCTCCACGCACGGCGAACGGGGGTTTTAGACACAGGCGAATCCAGTCTTTACTGAGAAATTACTTAGCAGCGGGCTTTTTTGCAGCAGGTTTCGTGGCTGCAGATGCGGCAGGCTTCTTGGCGGCAGGCTTCTTAGCGGTAGGTTTTGCATCAACCGTACGCTCACCAAATGCTGGAGCATCCGTGGTCGCAGCTGACTTCTTAGCAGGAGCTTTCGAGACGGGTGCTTCGTTTACAACGCGGGCGATGGCCTGACGGTGAAGCTTGATAGTCACCTTGGGAGAAGTTTCGAGAATGACTGTGTTGTCAGCTTCATCGATCGAAATCAGTGTGCCGTAAAGACCAAACGATGTCATTACTTCAGCGCCAGGAATGAACTTGGTAGCCATCTCGGCTGCGTCACGCTTGCGCTTACGGTTATTGCGGATCATGAAGAGAACAAGTACCGCGACGACCGCGAGCATGAGCAGGGTGGTCGGGTCTTTGAAGAGATCAGCCATGAAAGTAATTCCTATCGAATGCAAAGAAAAAGCGCGTCAATGCGCCCTTTGAGTATAGGTCACTTGGGCAGCGCTCCCTGCTAACTGCCGGGTAGTACAGGGGGTATTCCCAGATGCAACGAACCTTCGGCTGTGATTACTCGACCACGTGTTGATCGCGTAATCAAACCTTCACGAATCAAGAAGGGCTCGACCACAGTCTCAATTGTTTCGGTATCTTCGCCAATGCTGACGGCTAACGACGAAAGACCAACAGGTCCGCCGTTAAAACGTTTGCCTAACGTCTCGAGGTATGCACGGTCCAGACGATCGAGACCCTTAGAGTCAACGTCGTAAATCGCTAAAGCATCACGAGTGGCACTGAGTGTGTCAACTTCAGGATGCACCTGTACATAGTCGCGGACTCGCCTCAACAGACGATTAGCAATTCGAGGCGTTCCACGACTGCGGGAAGCTAGTTCGACAAGTGCATCGTGAGACAAGCTCAATTCGAGCAACGAAGCAGACCTACGAATCACCTCGGTGAGTTCCTCCTGGGAATAGAACTCTAGGTGGCCAGTGAATCCGAACCTGTCACGCAGAGGAGCAGCAAGGGCACCCGCTCTCGTCGTCGCACCAACGAGGGTAAACGGAGGTAACTCGAGGGGTATCGAAGTCGCTCCAACACCTTTCCCAACCATGATGTCGATACGAAAATCTTCCATCGCCAGGTAAAGCATTTCTTCTGCGCTTCGAGCCATGCGATGAATTTCATCGATAAAGAGAACCTCGCCGGGTAGTAACCCCGACAACAGGGCAGCTAAGTCTCCAGCATGTGAAATAGCGGGACCGCTAGACATTCGTAAAGTGCGCCCTGATTCAGCGGCAACGATCATGGCTAAGGTCGTCTTTCCCAAGCCAGGGGGCCCCGCCAAGAGAATATGATCGGGCGTCCGCTCGGCTTGAGTGGCAGCTTGCAGCAACAGTTCGAGTTGAGCGACTACTTTTCTTTGACCGACAAACTCGGTCAGGTCATGAGGACGAAGAGCCCCCTCTGCCGCCTTTTCAACCTCAGATACGGCATGAGCGACAACAATATCTTCGGCAAACTCATTAGCTTCACCCATTAGCGAGCTCCTTGAGCAAGTGATGCGAGCGTACGCCGCAATATTTCTGCAACTGTTTCTGTAGGAATGGGCTCTGCGGCCAGGACAGCTTCACGAGCAATTTTCTCGGGCCATCCCAACCCAACGAGCGCAAGGGAAACATGGTCAATAACGGATGCAGACTCAGGTGTGGAAGAACGAGTTTCTTCCGGAACCACGCTCGTGAGGCGTCCTCCCAGTTGCACGACGATGAGCTTTGCTGTCTTTGGGCCGATACCGGACACGGATCGAAAAACAGAATCGTCTTCCTGAGCTACAGCCGTAAAGACTTCAGCAGGCGTCAAAACCGATAAGACGCCCATAGCTGATTTAGGCCCAACTCCACTGACTTTAATGAGTGACTCGAAAATACTGAGTTCTTGTTGTGCCACAAAACCAAACAGAGTCATCGAATCTTCACGCACAATCAGTGTCGTGAGTAGATCGATTGCGTCACCAATTTCTTGGGACGCAGCAACATTTGGAGAAACGTTTACGGCATATCCAACGCCATTGACATCGACGACGATGGTGTCACGGGAGACACCTCGAACGACACCCGTTAGAGAAGCAATCACCTTGTAAAGATATGGCGATTAGCCACGCTTGCGAGAAAGACGCTCCGCTTCTCGCCACTTCTGCTGGGCTGGTGTTAGCCCCTGCCCTCGTGAATCTTGCGAAACAAGCACACCGCTTCCTCCACGCCACGCGTTGCAAATAGCGATCGCGACCGCATCCGTTGCATCTGCGAGGAGTTTGGTGTCAGGTAATTGAACGAGTTTTCGCACCATCGTTGCAACCTGAGCTTTGTTAGCGCGTCCCGAACCTGTAACTGCCGCTTTGACCTCGCTAGGCGTGTGTAGGTCAATCGAGAGACTGCGCGATGCCGCTTCAGCTAAAACAAGACCACTCACTTGAGCTGTTCCCATCACCGTGCGCAGATTGTGCTGTGCAAAAACTCGTTCGAGTGCAACGCGCTCTGGTTTGTACGTTTCGAACAGAGACTCAAGTGAATTGCGAATCGATAACAGACGTTGCGCAAGAGCATCTTGCGGGCTTGTGTGCAAAACCTCTAGGTGAACAAGGGTCAAACTCTTATCTGTGGCAACGTCGAGAACGCTGACTCCACATCGAGTGAGACCGGGGTCAACACCAAAGATGCGCACGACGAAAAGCTCTAGTCTTCTTCGAGCTCTGCAAGAACCTCGGGTGACAGATCGAAGTTTGAGAAGACGTTTTGTACGTCGTCACTGTCTTCGAGAGCCTCAATCAACTTGAAAACCTTACGTGCAGTATCAGCATCGATTGGGACATCAAGGTTTGCGACAAACTCACTGTCAGCCGAGTCATACTCAATGCCCGCAGCTTGCAATGCCGAGCGGACTGCAACCATGTCGCTGGGGTCAGTAACAATCTCAAATGTCTCGCCCTGGTTCTCGACGTCTTCAGCACCAGCTTCGAGAACTGCGTCGAGAATGGCATCTTCTGTTGTATCTGCAGCAGGGACGCGGATCACGCCTTTGCGAGCAAAGTTATAGGCAACCGAACCAGGGTCAGCCAAGGTTCCGTTGTTCTTTTTAAGTGCCTCGCGCACTTCTGCTGCCGCTCGGTTCTTGTTATCGGTAAGACATTCAACGAGAAGCGCAACTCCATTAGGGCCATATGCCTCGTACATGATGCTGGTGTACTCAACAGCATCCCCGGTAAGACCAGCACCACGCTTGACGGCGCGGTCGATGTTGTCGTTGGGAACACTAGTCTTCTTAGCTTTTTGAATGGCATCGTAAAGAGTCGGATTGCCGTTGATGTCGGCTCCACCGGTACGAGCT
>JBDKLU010000106.1:0-16116 GCA_039795475.1 Actinomycetota bacterium
AGAACTTCAGTGAGCGACTCTTCGGTGCGGAATACCTGTGCACCACGGTCCATGTGCTCCTGAAGCTCACGGCGGATGGCCGCTACACGCTCAGTGCCGTTCGAGGTCTTGACCTGCTCGATAAGTTCACGAACGTACTTAGCGGGGTCCTTGGGCAGATCGACGAACTTCGCGGTCTTGGCGTAGTCAGCAGCGTTGTTGCCGGAGCGCTTTCCAAAGACGTTGATGTCGAGCAGCGAGTTGGTACCGAGACGGTTCGAGCCGTGAACCGATACGCAGGCGCACTCACCGGCTGCGTATAGGCCGGGGATGACGGTGTCGTTGTCGGAGAGAACCTCCGCCTTGACGTTGGTCGGGATGCCACCCATGGCGTAGTGCGCGGTGGGCATAACCGGAACGGGCTCGACAACCGGGTCGATACCCAGATAGGTGCGAGCGAACTCGGTAATGTCGGGAAGCTTGGTTTCGAGTACTTCAGCACCGAGGTGCGTGCAGTCGAGAAGCACGTAGTCCTTGAGCGGACCAGCGCCGCGACCTTCGGCAACCTCTTGAACCATGCAACGCGACACGATGTCGCGAGGTGCGAGGTCTTTGATGGTGGGGGCGTAGCGCTCCATGAAGCGCTCACCGCTGGCGTTACGCAGAATCGCACCTTCACCACGTGCGCCCTCGGTGAGGAGGATGCCCAGACCGGCGAGACCGGTCGGGTGGAACTGGTAGAACTCCATGTCTTCGAGTGGAAGACCCTTGCGCCAGATGATGCCGACGCCGTCACCGGTGAGGGTGTGTGCGTTTGAGGTGGTCTTGAAGATCTTGCCGAAACCACCGGTTGCGAAAACGATCGACTTGGCCTGGAAGACGTGCAGTTCACCGGTTGCCAGCTCGTACGCAACGACACCCGAGGGCTTTGCGTTCTTGCCGGTGCCAGTCATAACGAGGTCGAGCACGTAGTACTCGTTGTAGAACTCGATGCCGAGTTTGACGCAGTTCTGGAACAGCGTCTGCAGAATCATGTGGCCGGTGCGGTCTGCTGCGTAGCAGGCGCGACGAACGGGAGCTTTACCGTGGTCGCGGGTGTGACCACCGAATCGGCGCTGGTCGATCTTGCCCTCAGGGGTGCGGTTGAAGGGAAGGCCCATGTTCTCGAGGTCGATGACGGCGTCGATTGCCTCTTTGGCGAGGATCTCAGCTGCGTCCTGGTCGACGAGGTAGTCGCCACCCTTGACGGTGTCGAACGTGTGCCATTCCCAGTTGTCTTCTTCTACGTTGGCAAGCGCAGCAGCCATTCCACCCTGTGCCGCACCGGTGTGCGAGCGGGTGGGGTAGAGCTTGCTGATGACAGCCGTCTTGGCCTTGGGGCCTGCCTCGATGGCGGCGCGCATTCCTGCTCCACCGGCTCCAACGATGACAACGTCGTACTGGTGGTAGTGGACTCCGTCCACGACCTTGGTCTCTTCGTGAATCTCAGATGACACGATGCCTAGCTTTCGATTGTGTGGTGCGAAAAATTACTTGAGGGTACAGAACGAGGGAACGCCCGGTGCGAGCTGTCCGTCGATGACGGGGCAGGGGTCGAACGTCGTGATGACGAGTAGACCGAGCACGATCAGAACGACAACAGCGAGCAGGATGCCCGACTTCAAGATGCGACCGACGGTGCGGTTGCTCGAGTAGTCGTTGACGATGGTGCGCATACCGTTGCCGCCGTGAATCAGGGCGAGAACGAGCATGAGGCCATCCCAGACCTGCCAGAAGGGGCTTGCCCACTTGCCGGCGACGAACGCGAAGTCGATGCCGCGAACACCTTCACCGGCAACCATGTTGACGAAGAGGTGTCCGAAGATCAGAACAACCAGGACAACGCCGGAGGCGCGCATGTACAGCCAGCCCCACTTTTCCCAGTTGACCGAGGAACCAGCCTTGCGGGGCGCACGAGCGTAGGGGCTACGAGGAGTTTCGATAGTCGTCATTTTCCACTCAACTCCGCAACGATGTTGATGATCTGGCGAGGCAGGAAGCCGGCCATGAGTACGACCCAGAGGCCGATAACGATCCAGAACATGGAGCGCTGGTACTTGACACCCTTGCTCCAGTAGTCAACGAGGATGATGCGCAGGCCGTTAAGGGCGTGGAAGACGATTGCGCCGACGAGGGCGATTTCTCCGAGGCCCATGATGGGGGTCTTGTAGGAGCTCATGACGGCGTTGTATGCCTCGGGGCTCAAGCGAACGAGAGCCGTGTCGAGGATGTGCACGAGCAGGAAGAAGAAGATAGCGACGCCGGTGATGCGGTGAAGCACCCACGACCACATGCCTTCGCGACCGCGGTAGAGCGTTCCAGCGACGCGCTCACCTTTCTTGCGGCTCGCGCGGGGTTCCGAGATAACGGACACGTGAGACAACCCTTCTGGTTGCAGTAGTTTTCGTGATGGGCGTTGATGTTCAGCAGTGAACAGCAACAGTCGAAAGTCTAGGCGGATTTTCAGGTAGGAGTAAGGCTCTCGGTGGCAAGGTGTCACGCCCGGTAGTCTGTAAATATGACTGATTCGGCACTGCCGCTGGCTGGCTTTTACGCGGTTATTCCGGCGGGCGGAATAGGTTCTCGCCTGTGGCCCCTGTCCCGGGCAGACGCACCCAAGTTCCTGCACGACCTGACTGGTTCGGGCACGTCGCTATTGCGCGACACATGGGACCGCCTCACCCCCTTGGCTGGGGCAGACCGCGTGATGGTCGTGACTGGTCGCGCCCACCGTGCAGCCGTCGAAGAGCAAGTTCCCGCGCTCACCGACCTCAACGTTGTTCTGGAGAGCGAACCTCGTGACTCCTCAGCCGCCATCGGCTTGGCCGCCGCCATCCTCGAGCGTCGTGAACCCGGAGTGATCATCGGTTCTTTCGCTGCCGACCACGTCATCCGCGGAACTCGCTTCTTTACTCAGGCTGTTCGCGAAGCAGTTGCCGTGGCTCGTGCCGGTTACATCGCAACGATCGGCATTCGCCCGAGTGAGGCAGCTGTTGGCTTCGGCTACATTCACGCTCCTGGCGCGGCACAGATTGAAGGCGCTCCGACTGCTCTCGAGGTAGACACCTTCGTCGAGAAGCCCAGCTCGCACAAAGCTCAGGAGTATGTCGATAGCGGTGACTACCTGTGGAACGCCGGCATGTACATCGCCAAGGCATCCGTGATCCTTGAAGAGCTTGCTAAAACCGAACCTGAACTTCACGCAGGCCTTCTTGAGCTCGCCGAAGCCTGGGACACCCCTGCTCGCGGTGCCGTTGTCGACAAGGTCTGGCCCAAGCTCAAGAAGATTGCAATCGACTACTCGGTAGCCGAGCCCGCAGCTGCCGCCGGCCGCCTGATGACCATCCCCGGAGAATTCGATTGGGATGACGTCGGAGACTTCGCGTCTATCGCCAAGTTGCACTCGTCCGGCTACAAAAAAGACCTCGCGATTCTGGGTGAGGGCGCTCGTGTGCTTTCCGACTCCTCAAACGGCATCGTCGTTTCCGAAGCTGGTCGCACGATTGCTGTTGTCGGTGTCAAAGACATCGTCATTGTTGATACGCCCGACGCGTTGCTCGTCACCACGACCGCCAACGCCCAGCGCGTTAAGAGCGTTGTGGATGCGCTTCGTCTAGCTGGTCGCAACGATGTTCTCTGAGTACACCGTTGAAGGTGTCGACGTTACGACACTGCCGAAAGTCTCGCTGCACGATCACCTCGACGGTTCATTGAGGCCATCCACGATCCTTGAACTGGCTGAAGCCGAGGGCATCGAGGTTCCAGCGCTGACGGCTGATGAACTCGGTGCCTGGTTCGAGACACAGTCAAACGCAGGCTCGCTCGTCGAGTACTTGACCACGTTTGACCTGACCTGTGCCGTGATGCAGACCCGCGAGGGGCTTACTCGAGTAGCGCGCGAGAGCGTGCTCGATCTCGCCGCCGATGGAGTTGTCTACGGTGAACTTCGCTGGGCTCCTGAACAGCACCTGACCAAAGGACTAACACTCGACCAGGTCGTCGAGTATGTGCAAGAGGGCATCGAGCAGGGTGTGCAAGACGCCGCCGCGCTTGGACGCGAGATTGACGCCCGACAGCTCATTACCGCCATGCGGCACGCAGATCGCTCGCTCGAGATTGCACAACTGGCTCTTCGTCACCGCGACCGGGGAGTTGGTGTTGGTGGAGTGGTCGGTTTCGACATCGCCGGTGCTGAAGCAGGCTTCCCTGCATCAAAGCACCGCGCCGCATTCGACCTTCTTGCCACCGAGCTGATGCCGGCAACGGTTCACGCGGGTGAAGCCGATGGCTTGGCGAGCATCCGCTCGGCACTCTACGACGGTCGAGCCATTCGTCTCGGACACGGCGTGCGCCTGGCCGAAGACGTACGAGTCGAGACCATCGAGTCAGATGTAACAACTGTGAGCTTGGGCGAGTTGGCTCAGTGGGTCAAAGACCGCGGCATCGCGCTTGAGCTCAGCCCGAGTTCGAACCTGCAGACGGGTGCCATTGCGGCGTGGGGTTCAGTGATGGAAGCGCATCCGTTCGATTTGTTCTTCCAACTTGGATTTACGGTGACGGTCAACACTGATAACCGCCTGCAGTCGGCGACCACGCTCAGCCGTGAACTCACTCTTCTTGCAGATGCCTTCGGTTACGGCGTGGCCGACCTAGAGTCTTTCCAGCTCAACGCGGCCATTGCATCGTTCTTGCCGCTCGATGAGCGAGAAGAACTTGCCGAGCGCATTCACGATGGATTCATGGATGCCGTGGTTGCGAGTCGGCGGGCTAGCTCGTGAAGTCGCCTGAGCGCATGCGGGCAGATCTAGATGGTCTGGTGCGCATCATCGAATCGCGCCGAAACGAGCGCCCATTCGTTGTTGCCATTGAGGGAATCGGGGGCTCGGGTAAATCGACGCTTGCCGCTCACCTTGCGCTTGCCCTCAACGACAGTGCGGTTGTGCCCATGGATGACTTTTTGATTAAAGAGACCATCCTCGACCGTCGAAACGAGAACCACTACGACCTGCTTCGCGTCGAGCGTGAAGTGCTCAACCCATTCACGCAGGGCTTGCCATTTAGCTATCGCCGACTCAACTGGAAGACCAACGGGCTCGAGCCGATTCCAGGCATGATCGACTCCACACTCATCATTCTTGAAGGCATTTGTTCGTACCACCCGAGCCTGCAGCCATACGCAGATCTGCGTGTGTGGGTTGCGACTCCTCCCGGAGAAGCGCTGCGTCGAGGTCGTGAGCGTGACGCCCACAACGAGAACATCGACTACTGGGGAATCTGGCGCAACTGTGACGTGGCCTACTGTGCCGAGTTCGACCCCAGCGGCCGAGCTGACGTCATCGTTTCGGGCGTTTAGTCTGTGAGCATGGATCTCACGAACGTTTACGCGGCCATCGTCACTGTTTTTGATCTGCTCGGTGCCGCCACGATTGTGGTTGGTGTCGTTCTCGCGATCGTCATGGCACTTGTATCGCTTAGCCGTGGTCAGGGTGGCGCTGAAGCCATTCGAATTCTGCGCAATGTGCTCGGCGGTGCCATTTTGCTTGGACTTGAAGTATTCGTGGCTGCCGACTTGATTCGAACCATCACAGAGGTTCCCAGCCTGACCAACGTGCTGAGTCTCGGTCTTATCGTGGTGATTCGAACAGTGTTGAGCTTCACCATTCAGATCGAAATTGAAGGCACTCTGCCGTGGCGCAAGGCGGCTCTCACTTCGGGCGCGAAGGTCGTTTCCGACGCAGTCAAAAAGGCAACGCGCTAGAGCAACGGTCTCGATATGCGCTGCGCGCTACTTGACCACCCTTTTCAGAGCGGTGGCAATCTCAGCCGCATCTGCTTTGGTGTTCGCGTGCACGTAAAACTTGAGCTTTGGCTCGGTTCCACTCGGGCGAATCATGATGCGTGCGCCGTCGTCGAGGTGCCAGGCGAGAAGGTTTGTTGCCGGCAGCGAATCGATGCCTTCGGAGTAATCGTCGATACGAACGAGCGCTCGACCTGCTAGCTCATTTGGGGCGGATGCGCGCAGCGCGCCCATGCGTGCCGTGAGTTGTTCGGCACTGCCGTCGCGCACCGAGAACGACGAGCCGTAGACGCCACCGAACTCGGCGGCCAGCGCTTCAACTTTGAGACCGATGCTCGAGCCTTGCGACCGCAGGGTGTGCGCGATTTCGAGAACGGCAAGTGCGGCCGAGATGCCGTCTTTGTCGCTTAACGTTTCGGGGTTCACCAGATATCCGAGCGCTTCTTCGTAACCGTAGATAAGGCCGGCCACGCGGCCGATGTATTTGAAGCCGCTCAGTGTGCGAACGCACTCGAGGTTGTAAGCAGCTGCGAGGCGCTCGATTGCCGGAGCTGAAACCACGGTGGCGGCAAGTGCGCCACGGCGGCCATCACGCCTTGCGCGTTCCGCAGCCCACCACGCGAGAAGCACGCCGAGTTCATCTCCGGTGAGCATGCGGTAGCCGGAGGGCTGCGACTCATCGGGCACAGCCACGGCGAGTCGGTCAGCATCCGGATCGTTCGCCACGATGAGGTCGGCTTGCTCATTTCGAGCGAGCGACATGGCTAAGTCGAGTGCGCCCTCTTCTTCTGGGTTCGGATAGGCCACGGTCGGAAAGGTAGCGTCAGGCACAGCTTGTTCGGCAACCACGTCGGGCATGGCGTATCCGGCTGCCGAGAGCACCGCGTGAAAAGTTGCCAGACCGACACCGTGCATGGGTGTGTAAACGACCTTGAGGTTGTCGTTGCCTTCGACGGGGGTGGGTGCACCGGTCGCCCAGCGAGGACCAACCGCGGATGCGGTGGCTACGGCATAGGCGGCGACGATGTCGTCGGCGGTTGCGGAAACCTCACCACGAGGGATCTTCGAAAACGGGGTCTGTGCGGCTTCGGTAATGAGCGCTTCGATCTCGCGGTCGGTGGGGGAGATGATTTGGGCCCCGCCGCTTTCGCCACCGAGGTACACCTTGTACCCGTTGTCACCGGCAGGATTGTGGCTCGCGGTGACCATGACGCCCGCGTCTGCCGAGAGGTGACGAACAGCGAATGCCAGCACAGGGGTGGGCAGTTGAGCCGGGAGCAGGATGACTTCGCAGCCCGCGCCGGCGAGAACCTCAGCAGTAACCTGGGCAAAAAGGTCCGAGTTGGTGCGGGCATCGCATCCGACCACGACTCGTGGCACTACATCGGCGTTCTTCAGCAGATACGCTGCCAATCCAGCGCTCGCCTGCGCGACAACAATCTGGTTCATTCGGTTCGGTCCAGCACCGATGGCTCCACGAAGGCCCGCCGTTCCAAACGTCAGCGACGAATTGAAACGCGCTGCCATGGCATCGCCGTCGTTGCAGGCAATCAACTCTTTGAGCTCGGCGCGGGTAACGGGGTCGGGATCCTGTGCAATCCACGCGCGCACGCGGGCAAGTAACTCAGGAGCTGGTGCAGTCTTTCCCCCGGGTTCGCAAGACTCGCTCACACGCGCTCCAGCACACCCTGCAAAAGGGAGACCAAGTGGGGCAGTGCGGCTTTTCCAGCGGCAACAACCTCCGAGTGTGAAAGCGGTTCGGCACTGACCCCGGCGGCCAGATTGGTCGAGAGTGAAATGCCAAGAACCTCGAGCCCTGCTTCGCGAGCAGCAATTGTCTCGAGAGCCGTCGACATACCGACCAGGTCGCCACCAAGAATTCCTGCCATTTTCACCTCGGCGGGAGTCTCATACTGAGGTCCGCGGAACTGAACATAGACACCCTCGGGGAGCGCGGGGTCCACCTCGTGAGCAATATCCCGCAGCCGACGAGAATAGGCCTCACTCATGTCGATGAAATGCGCGCCTTCGATGGGGCTTTGAGCGGTCAGGTTGATGTGATCGCGAATGAGCACGGGAGTGCCGGGCATCCATTCACGGCGAAGCGAACCAGAAGCGTTCGTGAGGATAAGGGTGCGAACACCAGCCGTCGCAGCGACACGAACGCCGTGCGCAACGGCACCCACGCCGTGACCTTCGTAGAGGTGTGTGCGAGCACCGATGATTAGAAGGTGCTTGCCGCTGGCGAGACGAACCGAGCGAATCGTGCCCGAGTGCCCGTCGAGAGCGGGCTTTCTAAAACCGGGGACCTCGCTGGCATCAATGACCGCGAGGGTTTCACCCAGGCTTTCGCCAACCTGTGCCCATCCACTGCCCAGAGTCAGAGCTACCTCATGGCGAACGACGCCGGAAGCGCGCGCAATGTGCTCTGCGGCAGCGGTGGCCAGCAAACGATGCTCGGGGTGGGAATTACTCACGTCTCTAGTATCCCGGCAGAATGGGCATATGGCTTTTGGATTTGAGAACAAACAGCGCGTTGTCGTCATCGGTGGCGGCCCCGGTGGTTACGAGGCAGCGCTCGCGGGTGCACAGCTCGGTGCTGAAGTCACGCTCATTGAGCGCTCGGGAATCGGTGGCGCGGCAGTACTGACCGACGTTGTTCCCTCGAAGACCCTCATTGCCACCGCCGAGGCAGCTACCAACATGGCAACCGCCGAAACGCTTGGCGTGCAGTTCTTTGTTCGAGGCACCGGCGGTTCCGCCGCTCGCCCCGAACTTGCCGTCAACCTCGGTGCTGTCAACAAACGCTTGCTCGAACTTGCTCGTTCAACTTCTCGTGACATGCACACCACGCTCGTCGACGCGGGCGTACGAATTGTCGATGGTCACGGCCGTTTGGATGGTCAGTCAGCCGTCATCGTTTCAACCGGTGCTGGCGGAACAGACTTCGAGCGCATCGAAGCTGACACGATTATCGTTTCGGTCGGTGCGACTCCGCGCATCCTCGAGACGGCAAAGCCGGACGGTGATCGCATCCTGACATGGACTCAGCTCTACAACTTGGACACTATTCCCGAGCACATCATCGTTATCGGTTCCGGTGTGACCGGTGCTGAGTTCGCCAGCGCGTACCGCGGTCTCGGTGCAAAGGTCACCCTGGTTTCCAGCCGCGACCAGGTTCTTCCCGGTGAAGACGCAGACGCTGCCGCGGTGATCGAGAAGGTCTTCACCCGTAACGGCATCACCATCAAATCGAAGTCCCGTGCCGAGAAGGTTGAGCGAAGCGCGAATGGCGTTGTCGTTACTCTGGCTGACGGCTCAACCGTCGAAGGCAGCCACGCTCTGATGGCGGTTGGTTCGATTCCGAACACTGCTGGCCTCGGACTCGAAGAAGCCGGCGTCGAGCTCACCGAATCAGGCCACATCCGCGTCAACCGTGTTGCGCGCTCGAGCGTGCCAAACATTTACGGTGTTGGCGACTGCTCGACGGCGATGCCCCTTGCTTCAGTGGCAGGAATGCAGGGCCGCAACGCTGTCTTCCACGCACTCGGTGACGTTGTTGATCCGATTGATGACCGCAACGTCGCGGCAAACGTTTTCACGAACCCGCAGATCGCCACCGTTGGTTTCTCCCAGGCGGACATCGAAGCCGGTGTCATTCGAGGTGAGATCCACACCATCGACCTCGAGGCAAACCCTCGCGCAAAGATGATGGGCTTGCGTGATGGTTTCGTCAAGCTCATCTCGACTCGCACCAGCCGTACCGTGATGGGTGGCGTCGTCGTCGCACCGAACGCATCCGAGCTCATCTTCCCGATCGCTCTCGCGGTCGAGCACCGTCTGACGGTGGATGACCTTGCCGGCGCGTTTGCTATCTACCCGTCACTGACCACAACGATTGGCGACGTCGCTCGCGCGCTGCACAAGGTCGAAGACTAAGAGTTTTTACTCGTCTTCGATGGTCAGCAGCAGGTGACCGTTTGACACGGTTGCGCCAACCTCGGCGTTGATGTTGCGAACGACACCGTCGCGAGGAGCAGAGACTTGCTGCTCCATTTTCATGGCTTCGAGCACAATGACAACTTCGCCCTTGCTCACCTTTTGGCCTTCTTCAACGGCAATCTTGACGACTGATGCCTGCATCGGTGCCTTGATCGAGTTTCCGCCACCCATGTCAACGCCGGCTGAAGCCTTGCGCTTCGGGGCTTGGCCTAGGGTTGCGAGGTCACTCATGTTCGCGCGCAGGAGCTTGGCGGGGAGCTGAACCTCGATGCGGCGGCCGTCAACCTCAACCGTGACGTGCTGGCGCTTGGCTTCAGCCTGAGTCTCTTCAGACTCGCCGCTCCAGGGCTCAATCTCGTTGTTGTACTCGGTCTCGATCCAGCTGGTGTACACCGAGAACGGCTTGTCGCCCTCAGGCGCAAACGCGGGGTCGCGAACGATCGAGCGGTGGAACGGAAGAACCGTGGGCAGACCAGCAACTTCGAACTCGTCGAGAGCGCGGCGCGCGCGGTCGAGAGCCTCGGCGCGGGTTGCTCCGGTCACGATGAGCTTGGCCACCATCGAGTCGAACGAGCCTGAAATGACATCGCCGGCTGCAACACCGGTGTCAACGCGAACACCCGGGCCGCCGGGTGCACGGAAGACGTTGACCGGTCCGGGAGCGGGCATGAAGTTGCGTCCGGCGTCTTCTCCATTGATGCGGAACTCAAATGAGTGTCCGGTGATTTCAGGATCCGGGTAATCGAGAACGCCACCCTCGGCGAGGCGGAACTGTTCGCGCACCAGGTCGATACCGGTGACCTCTTCAGAGACCGGGTGTTCAACCTGCAGACGAGTGTTGACCTCAAGGAACGAAACCGTTCCGTCTGCACCGATGAGGAACTCACAGGTTCCGGCGCCGACGTACTTGACCTCTTTGAGGATTGCCTTGGATGCGCGGTAAAGCTCGGTGAGTTGTGCCTCCGTCAGGAACGGAGCCGGAGCCTCTTCAACGAGCTTTTGGTGACGACGCTGGAGCGAACAGTCACGAGTCGAAACGACGACAACATTTCCGTGCTGGTCAGCCAGGCACTGCGTCTCAACGTGGCGGGGCTTGTCGAGGTACTTCTCAACGAAGCACTCGCCACGACCGAAAGCTGCGATTGCTTCACGCGTTGCGGACTCGAACTGGTCAGCGACTTCTTCACGAGTGCGTGCGACCTTAAGACCGCGGCCACCGCCACCAAAGGCTGCCTTAATCGCAACGGGGAGACCGACCTTGTCGGCGAACGCGATGACTTCTTCGGCAGTTTCTACCGGGTTGATGGTTCCCGGTGCAAGTGGTGCGCCAACCTTTTCAGCAACGTGACGAGCCGAAACCTTGTCACCGAGCTGTTCGATAGCTTCGGGGCTGGGGCCAATCCAAATGAGACCTGCGGCAATGACTGCGCGAGCGAAGTCGGCGTTCTCTGCGAGGAAGCCGTAGCCGGGGTGAACGGCGTTTGCACCGGAGCGGCGGGCGATGCCCAAAATCTTTTCAATGACCAGGTACGTCTCGGCGCTGGTCGTGCCATTCAGTGCGTATGCCTCGTCAGCGAGCTTCGCGTGCAGAGCATCGCGGTCCTGGTCGGCGTAAACAGCGACCGATCCGATCCCGCTGTCGCGAGCGGCGCGGATGATGCGAACGGCAATCTCCCCGCGATTGGCAATGAGCACCTTATTAATGCGTGACATAGTTCCTTAGCCTACCCAGAGACAGCTCAATTTAGGGCAGTTCGCGAGGGCTAACGGTTCCAGAGGGTTGGCCATTCGACGTCGAGTTCGCGTGCCAAGCGTCGAACGGTCGGCACGGAAACGCCCACGACGGTGGATGGGTCGCCGACGATCTGGTCAATGAACGCTGCTCCCAAGCTGTCGATGGTGAAGGCTCCTGCGACTTTGAGCGGTTCACCGCTTGCGACATACGCGTCGATTTCCGCATCCGAAATGTCATTTGCGAAGGTGACTTCGGCAACGGAGGTGTGGCCCACGCCGCCGCCGGCACCAACTCCAGAGGGAGCTGGCATGCCGTTAATGAGGTGGATCAACCAGTGGCCGGAGTAGAGATGCCCGGTCTTGCCGCGCTGCGCATGCCAGCGAGCCGTCGCGACCTCTGGCGTGTGGGGCTTTCCGTAGGTGACACCGTCGAGCACAAAAGCCGAGTCGCCGCCAAGAATCAGGATGCCCTCGCCACCGTTTGTGCTTGCTTCAATGATCCCTGAGCTTGTCGAGGGGTTCGAAATTACGGCTTCCGCTTTGGCTCGGGCGAGAAGGAGCACCATATCTTCGGGGGAGAGCGGACCGTGCGTGGCTTCTGCGGCTTCGACGACAGCGTCTTCATCCACGTTGCTGTGCACCACGACGGGCTCGATTCCGGCCGCGCGGAGCGTTGCCAGGCGGGCTGGTGAGGTTGAAGCAAGGAACAGCTGCACGTGTGACGCCCTTCGGTGTGGAAAGCTCGATGTCATGGAGCTGATTGAACTCGAGATTACCAATGTGGCGCACGGCGGCATTTTTGTGGCACGCCACGAGGGCCGAGTGGTCTTCGTTTCAGACGCGATTGACGGTGAGCGTGTGCTCGCTCAAGTCACGGACTCCAAGCAGAAGAGTTTCTGGCGTGCCAACACCGTTGAGGTACTCAAAGCCTCGAAGCACCGTCAACCTCATGTGTGGTCAGCAGCTTCTGTGGAGCGAGCACCGGATGAGCGCGCCGGTGGTGCCGAGTTCGGACACATTTCTCTGTCCCATCAGCGCGAGCTCAAAGCTCAGGTTCTGAGCGAGGCTCTCGAGCGTTTCGCCAAGGTCACGCGCAGCGTGAGCGTTGAAGGATTGCCCGGCGATGACGAATCCAACGGAACTCGTTGGCGCACACGAGTGAGCCTGCACGTTGGAGCAGATGGACGCGTTGGCCCCTACGCGGCACGAAGCCACAACATCATCACCGTTCGTGATCTTCCTCTCGCTGTCGAAGCCATCGAATCGCTCGCGCCGATGAGCCAGCGCCTTACGCCGGGCAGTCGCGTCGATCTGGTTGCTCCCAGTGTCGGGGGTGCGCGAATCAACATCGTGGACCCGGTTGACCCTGCCAAGAAGAAGCAAGCCAAGAAAAAGCCTTCGGGGCCGGTAGCGGTTCCCAAGTTGAAGAACCGCGCTGACATTCGTGAGGTTGTGGGTGATCGCGAATTCCGCCTTGCCGAGAACGGTTTCTGGCAGGTTCACCGCGGTGCTGCTGCGACGCTCAGTGATGCTGTCGCCGGCATGATCGATGGCGACCTTTTCGACGTGCGCGCGGCAAACCACGACCTCTATGGCGGCGTTGGCCTTTTAGCTGCGTCAATGGGCGACCGATTCGGCTCAACCACGCGAATGACCAGCGTCGAGTCGAGCGATGAAGCAACCGAGTTTGCTGCCAATAACTTGGCCGACTGGGTCGGTTCGCGCGTTCTCACCGGTCGCGTCGACCACTACCTCTCCGACATGGCAACCGACATGTCGCAGGCGGAGCGCACCTCGTGGGGAGCAGCCACGGTCATTCTTGATCCGCCTCGCGCCGGCGCCGGAAAAGACGTTATTGAGTCGCTTGGAATTCTCTCGCCGGCTCAGCTGATCTATGTGGCATGCGACCCGGTCGCATTCGCCCGCGACGCGGGGTACTTGCGAGAGCTTGGCTATGAGCTTGCCGACCTGCGAGCATTTGATTTGTTCCCGAACACGCACCACGTTGAAGCAGTCAGTCGATTTGTAAAGGCGTAAGAAATGAAGTTCGCATCCATTCGTGACCGAGCATCCGTCATCATTGCTGATGGTCAAGCACTCGACCTGGAGACTGCGAGCTCGGGGCGTTTTTCGCCCGAGCCGCAAGCTGCGTTCGAGCAGTGGGATGAGATTCGCGCATGGCTTGAGCATGCCGACTACTCGCTGGCGCAAGCCTTTGAAGAATCAGATTTGGGGCTGCCCACTCCACGCCCAACCCAGGTGTTTGCCATCGGTATGAACTACGCCCTTCACGCGGCTGAAGGTGGCTATGACGTTCCTACTTCGCCAACTATTTTCACCAAGTTTCAGTCCTGCTTGACCGGACCCAACGTAACGGTCGACCTTCCCGAAGATGGACGCACCGACTGGGAGGCTGAGCTCGTTGTCGTGATGGGCAAGCAAGCCCGTCACGTTTCATCAGCCGACGCACTTTCGTATGTTGCGGGCATCACCATCGGGCAAGACATCTCCGAGCGTCGAACCCAAAAGCTCGGTCCGGCACCGCAGTACAGCATGGCGAAGTCATACGAAAACTTTGGACCTGTTGGTCCGGTCGTTGTCTCTCTGGACGAAGTTGCCAATCCCAACTCGCTCGAAATTGGATGCTCGGTCAACGGCGTTGAAATGCAGCGAAGCAACACCTCCAACATGGTGTTCCCCATCGCTGAGCTGATCTCCTACATAAGCGGAATCGTCAATCTCTACCCCGGGGACATCATCTTTACCGGTACGCCCGAGGGTGTTGGCGTTGGCCGAAACCCACGCATATTCCTCCAGCCGGGAGACGTTCTCGAGAGTTTCATTGAGGGCATCGGCACGATGAAACAAGATTTTCGATAATTTCTTGACTTAACGATATTTTCCCGTGACACTGGGACAAACATCCTTCGACAGGAGATCCCATGCACTCACCGTCGCCCTACGACAACACTCCCCGCCCGGTCCCGATCCGCGCGCCTAAACTGCACCACGCCACGTTCATGACGTTCGACGTCACGCCCATGGTGCACTGGTACGAAAAGGTTTGTGGTCTTCGCCCGATCTACTTCTCCAGCCACGCGGCGTGGATGACCAACGATGAGGCAAATCACCGAATCGCACTCTTGCGTCTTCCCGGCACACAGGTGCCGCAAAACAAGCCACACACTGCCGGACTGCACCACACCGCGTTCGAGTACGAAACCTTTGACCAGTGGCTCGACAACTATGTTCGTCTGCGCAACGAAGGCATCCTGCCTGTTTTTAGTCTCGACCACGGCATGACCATGTCGATGTACTACCAAGATCCCGACGGTAACGGTGTCGAGATTCAGGTGGATAACTTCCATGACTGGGGTAAGTCCAGCGAATGGATGTGGGCATCGAAAGAATTTGCTGAAGACCAGGTTGGCCCGGCATTTGATCCTGAAAAGCTTGTGGCAGCACGCGAGGCTGGTCTCGACGGCGACGAGATTCACACTCGTGCCTACGCCGGAGAGTATCTGCCGGATGGTGAGCAGCTGCCGCCCATTTTCCCCGACGTGTGGCCAGCTCGCGTGGCAGCAAACCCGTGGATGAAAGACGGACTTCCCCTGAGCGACGACCTTCTCGTCGACTAGCTAGTGATGTCAGTCGCTCGAGTCGAGACCAGCAAGCACGATGTCTGTCGTGCGTTGCAGGTGTGCGCTGAGAGCGGCAACCGCTTCGGCTTCTTTGCGGGAGGTGGCCAGTTCCATCAAGGCTTTGTGCTCAGCCGCAACGTCGCGGTTTCCCGATCCCTCTCGAGTGGTCGAAAGCTGGCGATACACCTCGGAGCTGTCACGCATCGAGCGAGTCAGGCTGATCAGGCGCGGGCGCGCACATCCCGCGCCAAGTGCATCATGAAACTCGGCGTGCGCGTGCGACCACGCGTCGCTCGTGCCGCCGTGTTCGGCCTGAGTCAGGGGCGTTCGCTCGAGAACGTGGTGCGCTGCGACTACGGATGCTTCCCAAGCGGTGTCGCCGTGACGAATGCTCTCGGCCAAAGCCAGCGACTCGAGACGAATGCGAAGGTCGGTGAGGTCGATCAAGTCTTCTGCAGTGATGCTGACAACCTTGAAACCTTGGTTGGGGGAGAGCTGAGCAAGTCCCTGTTCAGACAGTCGAACCAGCGCCTCGCGGATCACCGACATGCTCACGTCGAAGCGCTGCGCCAGTGGCGAGAGCTTCAGGGCGCTCCCTGCAGGCATGCGACCGTTGACGATGTCGGCACGCAGGTCATGGAAGACCCGTTCGGTCAACGTGTTGCTGGTCGGAGTCGCAGACATGCGCCAAGAGTAGCATTTAGCAAAGATTTGATAATTATCGAAAATACGAACGAGGTCGACGATGAACTCTGAACTGCCAACCACGTGGGACGTCGTCATCGTTGGCGCGGGCCCTGTCGGCCAGGCGCTGGCATCGTTGCTCGGACGCGCTGGACGCAGCGCACTCATCATCGATAAGCAATCTGCTCCCTACGCCCTGCCGCGCGCTGTTCACTACACGCCAGACATCTCCCGTCTGCT
>JBDKLU010000107.1:0-17797 GCA_039795475.1 Actinomycetota bacterium
GTGGTCATACAAACAAACTATCGTTGAGAGCATGCCGGCGTCAGTGGAACCTCTCGTGTGGTCGGCTCGCGACGCCCGGGCACTGATTCGGGTTCCGAACGCTTCTGACGACAAATACTCACACGGTGTTCTCGGTGTAATCACCGGTTCGCAGGCCTATCCGGGCGCTGCTGTTCTGAGCGTTGAAGCCACCGCCCGCACCGGCGTGGGCATGATCAGGTACATCGGCACCCCGGAGTCGACTCGCCTGGTACTTGAGCGACGACCAGAAGTGGTCACTGGAGATGGCCGCGTCGATGCTTATCTGTGCGGCTCAGGAATCGACGCACAGGAACTGACCACAGACGATTCGCGAAAAGCCGTCATCGCAGGAGCCTTTGAACAGAAGATCCCCCTGGTTCTCGACGCGGGTGGGCTCGACGAGCTTTCGCGAGTAGCCGGCGCCACGTCACCGATTGTCATCACCCCGCACTATCGAGAACTTGCTCGCCTTCTGGCGAGAACGGGCCTGAAGGCGCAGGCAAACACCATCGAGCGCTCGCCCGGTATTTGGGCGGCAAAGGCCGCTGATCATCTCGGCGTAACGGTGCTTCTCAAGGGTGCCGTCACTCACATTTGCTCGCCGGCAGACGAGCGCGGAAGTCGCTTCCACGCGGTCGTGACCTCAGCCACCACGTGGATGGCGACGGCTGGCACCGGCGACGTTCTCGCAGGAATTCTTGGGGCGCTAGTCGCAACACACGCTGACGCGATTGCTCATGACCCTGAAGTTCTCGGGCCAATCGCAGCGACCGCAGCTTTTATTCATGCGCAGGCTGGTGCCCGAGCATCCGGTGGCGGACCACTCGTTTCACTTGAGGTCGCCGAGGCTATTCCCGCTGTGATTGCGTCGCTGCTGTGAACGCCACACTCTGGCGTCACCCTGCGCTGTTGTGGAGTGCCTTCATTGCCGTCCACCTGTGGCTGATTTGGCTCGGCTTCGTGGTCTGCCCGGCGTCCCTGGGCGATCTCTCGGGTGTCTACAAATACTGGATGGAAGCCCTCTTCACCGGGCAATATGTCGTGGGCATCTCAACGATCTGGGTGTACCCGTTGCTCGCCTTGGTGCCCATGATGGTTGCAACGGTTGCCGGCTTGAGCAATTTTGTTTTGGCCTGGCTGATCATGGTTGCGATTCTCGACGTAATCGTCTTTTCGGTGCTCATTCATCCTCGCCGGGCTGGGGCAGAGCAATCAACGCTCAGCCCTCGCGCGTGGGGTGCCTGGTGGTGGACACTCGCACTGCTCGCTCTCGGACCGGTCGCACTGGGACGAATCGACTCTGTCGTCACCCCCATCGCCATTCTCGGACTGCTCTTTCTGCTCACACGGCCGATGCTGGCTGGTGTGCTCCTCGCGGTAGGTGCGTGGATGAAAGTGTGGCCGGGAGCCATCATCGTTGCCGCCATCGCCTTGATTCGCCGTCGCCTCTGGGTGCTTCTCGGGGCGCTCGCGTTGAGCGTGGCCGTTGTTGTGGTCGGCCTCACCCTCGGTGCGGGCGCGAACCTGTGGAGTTTCATCGGATTTCAGGGCACGCGCGGGCTACAAATCGAATCTCCAGCTGCAACGCCCTATCTCTGGATGATCAACCTGGGCAACCCCGAATCGCAAATCTATTTCGATCAAGACCTGCTCACCTACCAAATCAGTGGACCGAACGTGGGCATCGTTTCGAGCGTGATGACCTGGGTCATGCTCGGTGGGGTACTGGTCACGCTGGGGGCAATTACGTGGCGCTCGTTCAACACGCGTGAGGGCATCCACTATGTGCCAGCGGCAAGCCTGGCATTAGTGATGGCGCTCATTCTGTTCAACAAGGTTGGGTCGCCTCAGTACCTGTGTTGGGTCATTCCTCCGGTGTTGCTCGGCCTGCTCGTTGATCGTGCACGCTTTGTGCCACTAGCCGTGATCAGTTTGGCGCTGATCTTCTTGACACAGCTGATTTACCCGTGGATGTACGACTCACTGCTCAGCGCGCGAGTTGACGCACTCATAATCATCACCCTGCGAAACCTGCTCGAGGTGCTTGTGTGGGTCTGGGCGCTTCGTTTGGTGCTCAAGCGCTAATCGCTAGCCCCTAAACAGCGGTGTTGAGCAGGCGGGCAAGCTGCGCGCCGACGACGTCACTCTCAATGAGGAACGCGTCGTGACCGAACTCGGAGTGCAGTACGAAGGGAACGTCTCCGTCGAGGTTTCCGGGAACCGCCGCAGCAATGCGCGCCTGGCCCTCGAACGGGAAGAAACGGTCATTCTCGATGCCCAGAACGAGCGTGGGCATGGTGATCGTTGACAGTGCTGCCTCAATGCCGCCGCGGTCACGACCCACGTCGTGTGAGTTCATCGACTCGATGAGAACGATGTAGCTGTTGGCATCGAATCGACGGGTGAACTTGTTTCCGTGGAAGTCAAGGTAGCTGGCAACAGCGAAGCGGCCGCCCTTGCCGAGCGGGCTGATGTCACTCTGCGAAGAACGATCGAAACGGTCATTGAGTTCGGCTGGGGTGCGGAAGTTCTGGAACGAAATTCGGCGCGCGAGAGCAAGCCCGTGGTGAGGGCCTTCTCCGTCGTGGGCTTCGTAGTAGTGGCCGGCGCGCCACAGGGGGTCGAGCTTGATTGCCTCAATCTGAACCGTGTTGAGGGCAATCTCATCAGCACTGGTTGCTGCCGGAGCAGCGAGCACAGCCAAGCGCTGAGTGCGCTCTGAGTGAGCAATTCCCCACTCGAGTGAGTGCATGGCGCCCATCGAGCCGCCAATAACGGCAGCCCACACGTCAATACCAAGGAAGTCGCTCAGGCGAACCTGCGCTGCCACCTGGTCACGGATGGTCGTGTACGGAAAACGCGCACCCCATTCGTATCCGTCGGGGGCAAGTGATGCTGGGCCGGTGCTGCCCTGACAGCCGCCGAGCACGTTGGGGGCGACGACGAACCACTTATTGGTGTCGACTGCCTTGCCGGGGCCAACGACATCGTCCCACCAGCCGGCGGTCACGTGACCCTTGCCCGATTCGCCGACGACGTGAGAGTCACCGGTAAGCGCGTGCAGAATGAGAACCGCGTTGTCTTTGGCTTCGTTGAGTTCGCCCCAGGTCTCGTACGCCAGACGCACGTGAGGAAGCGATCCGCCACACTCGAAGTCCATGGGACCGAGGTTTGCGAAGAGGCGATTGCCCACCGGGTCGCCGTCTCGCCAAGCACCGGTTGCCGGCGGCTTGCCCGCGAGCGCGCGCAGCTGCTCGTCGGTCACGAATGCCGACGGCTCAGTGTCTTCGGATACTTGCCATTCCATGGTGACTCCAGCTTAAACCAGTGGTGCCGACCACCTGTATTCAGGAAGTCGGCACCGCTGGTTTTGGTTGTTAGCTTGCGGAGGCTGCAAGCCCGGTCTCAAGGTCGGCGATGAGGTCATCGACGTTCTCGATTCCAACCGAGAGGCGGACAAGTCCGGGGGTGACACCGGTCGTCAACTGCTGCTCAGGAGTGAGCTGCGAGTGAGTGGTCGATGCAGGGTGAATAACGAGCGAGCGAACGTCACCGATGTTGGCGAGGTGGCTGAAGAGTTCGAGGTTGTCAACGAACTTCTTTCCTGCCTCGACGCCACCCTTGAGCTCGAACGAAACGATGGCACCGACACCCTTGGGTGCGTACTTGTTTGCCGTCGTGTACCAGGGGCTCGACTTGAGGCTTGCGTAGTTGACCGACTCGACCTGAGGGTGGGCCTCGAGCCACTCAGCGATCTTCTTAGCGTTCTCAACGTGACGCTCGATACGCAGTGACAGTGTTTCGATGCCCTGGATGATCTGCCATGCGCTCGCGGGAGCAATGGATGCACCGAGGTCGCGAAGCAACTGAACGCGTGCCTTGATGATGTACGCGATGGCGTCACCGAGAACAGTCGTGTACGAAGCGCCGTGGTACGAAGGGTCGGGCTCGGTCAGACCGGGGAACTTCTCAACGTTCTTCGACCATTCGAACTTTCCACCATCGACGATGACACCACCGATGACGGTTCCGTGTCCACCGAGGAACTTGGTGGCCGAGTGAACGATGATGTCTGCACCGTGCTCGAGCGGACGAATGAGGTACGGGGTTGCGATCGTGTTGTCGACGATTAGTGGAACGCCGTTCTCGTGTGCGACATCCGACACCAGCTTGATGTCGAGAACGTTGACGCGAGGGTTACCAATGGTCTCAGCGAAGAACAGCTTGGTGTTCGGGCGAACAGCGCGGCGCCACTCGTCAGCGTCATCCTGGTTCTCAACGAAGGTGGTCTCGATGCCGAGCTTTGCCAGCGTGTACTTGAACAGGTTGTAGGTTCCACCGTAGATCGAGCTCGACGAGACGATGTGATCGCCGGCCTGTGCGATGTTCAGGACGGCGAAGGTCTCAGCAGCCTGTCCGGAAGCCAGAAGAAGCGCTGCGGTTCCACCCTCAAGAGCGGCCACGCGCTGCTCGACGACATCCTGAGTGGGGTTCTGGATGCGGGTGTAGATGTTTCCGAACTCGGCCAGAGCGAACAGGTTCTTTGCGTGCTCGGCGCTGTTGAACACGTACGACGTGGTCTGGTAGATCGGCGTTGCACGAGCGTTGGTTACGGGATCCGGTGCGGCACCGGCGTGAACCTGCTTGGTTTCAAATTTCCATTCAGCTGGCTTGTTGCTCACTGGAGTCTCCTTGGATAAGTCGATGCGTCACTTTGACGCGTTGATTGAGGTTATGCCGGCTCTCGCACACACTTCAACGGCACCCGTCACACGCTGTAACAAACCCACACGTTGCGTCATTTAGCTAACCTTGGGACATGCCACACACACAGCAACCTCACGATTTCAGCGACGGTTTCTTCTCGCGCGGTGAACGCAGCGACCGCGAGATTACGTGGGAGCGTTACACCACGGTTCCGATGATCTTTTTGTCGTTCCTTTTCATCCTGAGCTTTTCGATTCTGATTCTGGACGACCTGAAGTTCTTCGCACCGATCGAAAAGGTGCTCATTGGCATCATCCTTTTTGTGTGGGCCGCCTTCTGGATTGACTACTGCGCGCGGTTCACATTGAGCCCCAACAAGAAGTCGTTCTTCCGTCACAACCTGATCGATCTCTTTTCGCTGATCATCCCGTTCGCACGGCCATTCCTGCTCCTGATGTATCTGGCACGCCTGCGGTACTTCCGCGGACGCAACGGCTCGTCACTGCGTGCCCGTGTGGTGGCTTATTTGGCTTCCTTCGCCGTGATGTACGTCTATGTGCTTTCTCTTTTCGTGTACCAAGCCGAGCGCAATGCTCCTGGCGCAACCATCACGTCGTATGGCGACTCCGTGTGGTGGGCCATCGAGACGATTTCTACCGTCGGATACGGCGACATGATTCCGGTCACGGTTCTCGGTCGCGTCTATGCATCGATGCTGATGCTCGGAGCGATGATCATTGTTGGGGCAACAACAGGAACCGTTGTTTCGTACTTGGGCGAACGCATTCAGACCATGCACAAGCGCAAGGTGGAACACGACGCGCACGAGCTTGAAGAGGCAAGTCCGGACTCTCCCCACTCGACAAAGAAGTCACATGACAGCAGCGGCTCAAGCGCTCACTGATCTCTGGCTCAATGGCGTTCATGAATCATGGATGCCCACCCTCGCGTCTGTTCGTCCGGCGATTGATCGCGCTGCCGAGGCCGTGCTTGCTGCTCGTTCTCGGGGTGCGCACACTCTGCCGGCTGACGAGCTTGTTTTTCGTGCCCTGCGGGTGCCGATGCACAGCGTGCGGGTGTTGATCGTCGGTCAGGACCCGTACCCCACCCGCGGTAACGCCGTCGGGCTCGCGTTTTCGGTCGAGCCCCACGCGGCTGTACCCGCCAGCTTGAAGAACATTTTTCGCGAGCTGCGATCGGATGTGGGAGTGCGGGAACCTGCCAGCGGTGATTTGAGCGCGTGGGCTGATCGCGGTGTGCTGTTGCTCAACCGAGTGCTCGTCGTCGAAGAAGGCACTGCTGGCTCGCTTCGTAAGACCGGGTGGGAAGAAGTCACCGCGGCACTCATCGATGCGCTGGCTGCACGCGGGGGAGCGCTCGCGGCAATCCTGTGGGGCAACGATGCGGCAGCCCTCGGGCCGAGTCTGCAGAATGTGCCGAAAGTGGTGAGCGTGCATCCGTCACCGCTGTCGGTGCACCGAGGCTTTTTCGGCTCGAAACCGTTTAGTCGGGTCAATGCCATGCTCGAGGTGCAGGGGGCAACACCAATCGACTGGTCTCTGGGTGAAGGTGCACCCACGCTCTTCGACGACTGACTCATAGGATGTAGACGTGCTCCCCGAGGAATATCAGAAGGCCCGCGTGCTTCCGCGCCACTTGCAAAAGCAGCCGGCCCCAGAAGCAACATTTAGCTATGAGATTCGCCCGGCCGTTCCGAGCGACCTGCCTGACATTCGCGAGATTTACAACCACTACGTGCTGAATTCGGTCGTCACGTTCGACGAAAAGGCCATGACCTTGCGTGAGTGGAAGAGCAAGTTTGCGCACCTACGTAAGCACGACTTTCCGATTCTCGTTGCCGAGACGCCGTCGAAACAGATCATCGGATATGCGCTTGTTCAGCCATGGCGTATGAAGAGCGCTTTTAGGTACACGGTGGAGAACTCGATTTACCTGCGTTCAGCATCCACCGGCAAAGGCCTTGGTCGAGAGCTTCTCGGTGCTCTCATCGACGCCTGCAAAGCCAACGGCTACCGTGAAATGATCGCAGTGATTGCAGATTCCGGAGCAGAGAGCTCCATCAAGCTGCACGAAGATTTTGGTTTCAAAGAGGTTGGGCGCATGGGTCGCGTCGGCTTCAAGTTCGGTCGTTCCATCGGAACGATCACCCTGCAGAAATCGCTCAAAAAAGACAAGAAGTCGAGCGAGTAAGGGCTAGTTGCCTTCGTAGTTCGCTTCTGTGCGGGTCATGAACGCCTGCATACCGCGAGCGGCATCTTTCGTGGCGAGCAAGCACATGAGCTCGGGCTGGAGCGCTGCAGCAGCTTCTGCCTCGGATGCCCGACCGGCCAATCTCGCGTTCGCCAGGGTTGCCTGTACCGCCAGTGGTGCCTGCGCGGCGATGGATTCGGCGATGGCAAGAGCGCGCTCAACCTGCGTGCCTGTCGCTACAACTTCTTGCACGAGCCCGATGCGAAGAGCCTCGGAAGCATCGAAGCGCTCGCCGGTGAGCATCCATCGCATGGCGTTGCCCCAGCCACAGCGAGCGGCAAAACGGAGGGTCGCCCCGCCAAAGGGCAAGATTGCGCGACTGACTTCGAGCTGCGCGAACGATGTATCGATGGCTGCGACAGCGACATCGGCGGCGAGTATCAGCTCGATTCCGAGCGTGAAACAGATGCCACTGACCGCGACGACCACCGGCTTTGAAACCGGGGCAGTCTGAACCGCCCACGGGTCGAGGCCACCCCCGGGCACGTAGTGCAAACCGTCGGCGCCGAGGTGCGCGCCCACATCGGCGAGGTCGAGCCCGCCGGTGAAGTGATCGCCAACGGCACTGACAACACCAACGCGAAGCTCGGGGTCGGTATCGAGGCGACCAAAAGCAAGCGCCAACTGCTGGAGCATTTCGACGGTGGCAGCGTTGCGCTTTTCTGGTCGATTCAGCTCAATGTGCAGCACGTGACCGCGAACGGTGACGTTGACGCTGGCTTCAGTCATGAGAACCTACTGAGGGATTCCGATGGCGCTGTAGATGGCTCCGGGCCATGCGTTCTGGTTGGAAACGCGACGACCGTCGACGATTGCGGTGACACCGGGAACATCAGCCGAAGTAACGTTCTTGTACTCGGCGTGGTCAGCCTGAATCACAACACCATCGGCGGGAGTGCCCAGGTGGTATGGCGTGAAGCCGAGACGCTCGAGTTCTTCGTCGGTGTACAGCGGGTCGTGTACGAGCACGGTTGCACCGGCTTCGAGCAGTGCCTGGTTCGTGCCAAAGACGCCCGAGAACGCAGTCTCTTTGACCCCACCGCGGTAAGCGGCGCCAAGAATGACGACCGTCTTGCCCTTGAGCCCACCGAGTGAAGCGTTGAGCAGGCCAACCGCATAGTTGGGCATGTCAGCGTTTGCTGCGCGAGCGGCACGCACGACAGTCGCCTCGGGGTCGTTCCAAAGGTACAGGCGTGGGTAAACCGGGATGCAGTGACCACCGACGGCGATACCGGGCTGGTGGATGTGGCTGAACGGCTGCGAGTTGCTGGCTGCGATCACCTGGTAGATGTCGATGCCGTTGTTCTGTGCGAAGCGCGCGAACTGGTTAGCTAGTCCGATGTTGACATCGCGGTAGGTGGTTTCAGCGAGCTTTGCCATTTCGGATGCCTCAGCCGAACCGAGATCCCACACGCCGTTTCCGCGCTCGAGGTCGGGGCGTTCGTCGAAGTCAAGAACCTGCTTGTAGAAGTCGACTGCCAGGGCAGCGCCCTCGGGGGACAGACCACCGACGAGCTTGGGGTATTTGCGAAGGTCGGCAAAAACGCGACCGGTGAGCACACGCTCCGGTGAGAAGACGAGGTGGAAGTCTTTACCTTCGACGAGGCCCGAGCCCTTTTCAAGCATCGGCTTCCAGCGGGTGCGCGTTGTGCCGACCGGAAGGGTCGTTTCGTACGCAACAAGGGTGCCGGGGGTGAGGTTGGCAGCCAGTGACTCGGTAGCCTGGTCCATCCATCCGAAGTCAGGAACAGCGTTCTCATCGACGAACAGCGGCACAACGATCACGATGGCGTCTGCGCCAGGAACAGCGTCGGAGTAGTCGGTCGTTGCACGCAGAAGACCAGCGGGAACGAGTTCACGCATCTTGTCTTGCATGTGAGCTTCGCCGGGGAATGGCTCAACGCCCGAGTTGATCAGGTCAACCGTCTTCTGGTTGACGTCGACACCGGTGACGTGGTGTCCTTTCGAGGCGAACTGAGTAGCAAGGGGCAAACCAATTTTGCCCATCCCGATGACGGCGATTTTCATGTATTTCTACTTTCCTTGAGGTGCGCGAGACGATTTTTTAGCAGTCGACTTTGCGACGGTCGGTGTGGGAGAAGTTTCGTTGGCGGCGATGGCGTCTTCGAGACGAGCCTCAACTAGAGCGAGTTCACGAGCGAGAGCTGACGTGGTTCGTGCTTGGTTGACGCTTCGCTTGTAGTTCGAGACCGATTCGATGAGGAAGACGACGACCAAAATGTAGAGCAGCAAGTCGGCGCCACGACCGACTCCAAGCGCGTGTGCAATCAAGCTGAGCAGGCCGGGCCAGATGACTGCGACGACACCGACGAGAACAGCAAGGATCACGAGAATGCGACGGATGGCCTGGTGGCTTGCACTCGGGGTGGAACGCACGAGGTAGACCGCGGTCAAGACCAGTCCGAGGACGAGAAGAATCTGAATCCAAATAGTCATGGTCTAGTTCACAATCAGGTCGAAGAGAATATTGACCGAGTTGAGCAGAGACTGCCCCTTGGCTTTCGAGTAGTCGGTGTAGATGACCTCGACCGGGAATTCTTCCCACGGAAGCTTTGTGCGACCGATCTGCACAACGATTTCGGTGGCGTGCGCCATGCGGTCTTGCTGCAGGTTGATGCCCTTGGCTGCCTCAACGCTGAGTACGCGAAGGCCGTTGTGGGCATCCGTCAGTTTCATGCCGGTGGTTTGGTTGGTGACCCACACCGCCGTCTTGAGCACGACCTTCTTGGCAAATCCGGGGTTGGTGCGGTCATCGAGGAATCGTGAACCGAAGACCACGCCCAGGTTTTTGGAACGGGCAAGTTCGAGCATGCCGAGCGCGTCGTCGATTCGGTGCTGGCCGTCGGCGTCAAAAGTAACGATGTACTTTGCGCCAACCTGTTCGCGTGCGTACGAGATGCCGGTCTGCAGCGCGGCACCCTGACCCAGGTTGATGGGGTGGTTGATGACACGAGCGCCGTGTGCTTTGGCGATTGCGCCGGAGCCGTCGCTGCTTCCGTCGTCGATGCAGACGACGTTGCTGAAGACCGCCTTCAGATCGTCGATGACAGAACCGATGACGGGTGCCTCGTTGTACAACGGAATGACGATCCACACATCAGGGTTTTTCGCCCCGCGGGAAATGGGCTTCGCTCGTGGAGTCATGACACCATTCTGGCAGATGCCGGTAGTCTTGAGGCAGGCTTAGCGCCCTTGGCGCGTTCAAAAGATTGGCTGAAAAATGACTTCCTCCGACGTGCGTATCGTGCCCTCGGCCGACGTCGCCGACTCAGCCGTTCTTGGCGCAGGAACATCCATTTGGCATCTCGCACAGGTTCGCGAGAATGCGCAGCTTGGTCAGAACTGCATTGTGGGTCGTGGGGCCTACATCGGCACTGGTGTGGTCATGGGTGACAACTGCAAGGTTCAGAACTACGCCCTCGTGTACGAGCCGGCTGTTCTCGAAGCCGGTGTATTCATTGGGCCTGCCGTTGTTTTGACGAACGACACGTACCCTCGCGCCGTGAACCCTGACGGCTCGCTCAAGAGTGGCGCCGACTGGGAGGCCGTCGGAGTCACGATTCGCACCGGCGCTGCTCTCGGGGCTCGTGCTGTGTGCGTTGCGCCCGTCACGATCGGCGCCTGGGCAACTGTTGCTGCCGGCGCGGTTGTTACCAAAGACATTCCTGACTTTGCACTTGTCGCAGGCGTTCCCGCCAAGCGCATCGGTTGGGTGGGCAAGTCCGGGCAGCGCCTGGTCGAGAAAGATGGATTGTGGGTGTGCCCGACCACGGGTGCCACCTACGTTGAGGCAAACGGAATTTTGACGGAAGGTCAGGCGTAATGGCAAAGAATCTCATTCCCGCGGCGAAGCCAATCATTGGTCGCGCAGAGCGCAAGGCCGTTGATCGCGTAATGCGTTCGGGCATGGTCGCACAGGGCCCCGAGGTCGCAACCTTCGAAAAAGAGTTCTCGGAGCACTTCGTACCAGGTCGACTCTCGGTCGCAGTGAACTCGGGCACCTCGGGTCTTCACCTCGGCCTTCTCGCTGCCGGCATTGGCCCGGGCGATGAGGTCATCGTTCCTTCATTCACGTTCGCAGCCACCGGTAACTCTGTTGCCCTGACCGGCGCAACACCTGTTTTCGTTGACATTGAGCCCAAGTACTTCGGTCTTGACCCCAAGGCTGTCGAAGCAGCTATCACCAAGAAGACCAAGGCGATCATGCCCGTGCACCTCTACGGTCACCCGGCACGCATCGATGAGATGGCCAAGATTGCCAAGAAGCACGGTCTGCTCTTGTTTGAAGACGCAGCCCAGGCGCACGGTGCAGCACTCGGCGGCAAGCCTGTCGGCTCGTTCGGTACCTTCGCCATGTTCAGCCTGTACCCCACCAAGAACATGACCAGCGGTGAGGGCGGAATGGTCGTGTGCGACTCCGCCGAGCTCGCTCGTCAGGTCAAGCTCCTGCGCAACCAAGGCATGGAAGTTCAGTACCAGAACGAGGTCGTCGGCTTCAACGCACGCATGACCGACATCCACGCCGCAATTGGTCGCGTACAGCTGACCAAGATCGATGGATGGACCAAGACCCGCCAGGAGAACGCAGCGTTCCTCGATGCCAACCTGCAGAACGTCATCGTTCCGCCGGTTGCCAAGGGTGCAGTTCACGTCTACCACCAGTACACGATTCGCGTCACCGAAGACCGCGCCGGATTCCAGGCAGCGCTTCGCGACGAGCACGGTATCGGCTCGGGCGTGTACTACCCGATTCCTAACCACCGACTTCCATCGCTCGAGAAATTCGCTAAGAAGCTTCACCTCGAAGAAACCGAGCGTGCAGCTGCCGAGGTTATCTCGCTTCCCGTTCACCCGTCACTGAGCAAGCGTGACCTTGACCGCATTGTCAGTGCGGTCAACGCCGTCGCTCGGGCAGGCGCCTAATGGCTAACTTGCGCGCTGGTCTTATCGGCCTCGGTGCTATGGGCCGCCACCACGCTCGCGTTCTTCGCGAGGTTGAAGGCATCGATCTCGTAGCTGTCGCCGACCCGGGTGGAGACCCGTACGGTGTCGCCGGCGGACTCGAGGTTCTTCCCAACGTTGAGGCACTCGCTGCTGCAGGGATCGACCTGGCAGTAGCGGCCGTACCGACCGTGTTCCACGAGAAGACGGCAACCGTTTTGGCTGAAGCCGGAGTGCACACCCTCGTCGAGAAGCCCATCGCAGAAAGTGTTGAAGCCGGTCGTCGCATGGTTGACCTGTTCGCCGCGAAAGGGTTGGTTGGCGCTGTCGGTCACATTGAGCGCTTCAACCCATCCATTCAGGAGCTTCGTCGACGCATTGAAGCTGGCGACCTCGGCGATGTGTACCAGATCGCAACTCGCCGTCAGGGTCCGTTCCCTGCTCGCATCGCCGATGTCGGTGTTGCAAAAGACTTGGGTTCACACGATGTCGACCTCACCGCGTGGGTTGCTCAGAGCAACTACGAGACCGTCTTTGCACAGACTCAGCACAAGAGCGGACGCGACCACGAAGACATCATCTCGGCGACCGGTCGTCTTGAAAACGGCATCATCGTCAACCACATCGTGAACTGGCTCAGCCCCATGAAGGAGCGAGTCACCATCGTGACCGGTGAGCAGGGCACCTTCGTTGCCGACACCTCAACCGGCGATCTCACGCTCTACAAGAACGCCACATTCATGCTCGAATGGGATTCGGTTTCAGCATTCCGCGGCGTGAGTGAAGGCGATGTGACCCGCTTCGCATTCCCCAAGCGCGAACCACTTCGCACCGAGATTGAGGCCTTCCGCGACGCAGTTCTCGGTAAGCCCAGTGACGTTGTCACGATGGCTCAGGGTCTTCGCACGCTGGAGGTTGTCGAGGCGCTTCTGGCATCCGCTTCGTCGAATGAGTCGGTTCGCCTCTAAGGCTCATGCGCGCTGTTATTGCGAGTCGGATTTATGCCCCCGAACCTTCGGCGGCATCCTTTCGGCTAGAAGCCCTCGCGAAAGCATTTGCGGCTCGAGGCGCAGAGGTCGAAGTGTTGACCTCGACGTACCCTGGTGCTGTTGAGACCAGCGAGGGCGGGATTACGGTTCGTCGGTCTCGAGTTCTTCGTGACAAGACGGGATACGTTCGCGGATACGCGCAGTACCTGAGCTTTGATATTCCGCTGTTCTTTCGCCTGCTGACCTGCAAGCGCCCGGATGTCGTGATCTGCGAGCCGCCACCCACGACCGGAATCGTGGTTCGAGTTGCTTGTGCCCTTCGACGCATCCCGTATGTGGCGTATGCCCCAGACCTGTGGTCAGACGCCTTGGAATCGATGCAGGTCCCAGGCGTGATTCGTTCCGCCGTTCGAGCACTCGAGCGCAGTGTGTATTCCGGTGCAAAACTTGCACTCTCGGTGCTTCCCGAAATCTCGAACCGACTCGAAAAGTGGATGCCCGCCGCGCGCATCGAAACCGTTGGAAACGGTATCGACACCACCGGGTACTCGGTCACGGGTGCAGCGCATTCGACGGGTAAGCCCTATCTGCTTTACGCCGGAACCGCGTCGGAGTTTCAGGGTGCTTCGATCTTTGTGGAGGCATTCGCGCTCGTTGCCAACCAGCGCAAAGACATTTCACTCGTTTTTCTCGGGCAGGGCTCCGAGTTTGATGTCATCCGTGAGCGCGCACGTGAGATAGGTGCGGGGCGCATTGCGGTACTCGACCGCGTTCCCTCTGCTGAAGCTGCCGAATGGTTGCGCGGCGCCACGGCAACTCTTGTGAGCATCAAACCTGGGCTGGGCTACGAGTTTGCGCGCCCCACCAAGATTTACGCATCCGTGGCTTGCGGTACTCCGGTGATTTTTGCGGGGCTCGGTGCAGGCCGCGAGCTCGTGGAAGACAACAAACTCGGATGGGTAGCTGACTACGCACCGGAAGCGATTGCGCAGAGCATCCTTGCGGCTGTCGATGCACCGAGTGCCGGTCCTCGTCGCACCGCACTTGCGCAGTGGGCGCGCGACAATGCTTCACTTGCGGGAGTTGCCGATCGCGCCGTCGACGCAATCCTGAGCGTCGTTGACGCGCGAGACTAAGAGCTCTTAGCGAGCGGTTCGCTGCTCGGCGATGAGAACCTCAATCACCTTTTCTGCAGCGTGACCGTTGCCGTACGGAGTGGCGTCGGTCGGGGCCGGTGCAGGCCTCGTGAGCGCGGCAGCAATCTCGTCGGTGGTGTTTGCCAGGATGTTCCATCCGAGCTGAACTGTCTCCACCCATTCGGTCTCGGTGCGAATCGTGGTGCACGGAACGCGAAGCAGGAACGCCTCTTTCTGGAGTCCGCCCGAGTCGGTGACAATGCCACGGCTGAGCATGGCCAAAGCCAGCAGGTCGGGGTAGGCAAGGGGTTCGCGAGCGCGCAGGTTGCCAGTGTTCAAGTTGAGCCCGAATTCGGCAGCGCGTGCAATCAGTCGCGGGTGAGCAAGCAGAATGACAGGGTAGGGCGCCTTCGAGAGGGCATCCACGACCTGAGCGAGTCGAGCGGGGTCATCCGTTGTCTCGGCGCGGTGCAGAGTCGAAACGAAGAACTCGCCCTCGGTGAGGTTCTCTTCAGTGAAGGCAGCGGGAACGTGGCCAGCCAAGCCATCGCGAGTCTTGTACAGAACGTCGGTCATGACGTCTCCTACGACGATCGAGCGGTCGGCGAGACCCTCGGCTGCGAGGTGCTCCAGGGCAACCTCGGTGGGGGCCAAGCACAGGTCGGCTGCGTGGTCGGTGAGCACGCGGTTGTGCTCTTCAGGCATGCGACGGTTGAACGAGCGCAGACCGGCTTCAAGGTGAGCCAATGGGATGTGCAGTTTCACTGCGCTCACGGCAGCAGCAAGCGTTGAGTTGGTGTCGCCGTAGGCAAGCACCCAGTCGGGGTTGTACTTGAGGAACACGGCGTCGAGAGCGGCAAGCATCGCACCAGTTTGTTCACCGTGTGAGCCAGAGCCGATGCCAAGGTGCTCATCTGGTGCGGGGATGCCGAGGTCTTCGAAGAAGACATCGGAAAGCATGGGGTCGTAGTGCTGACCGGTGTGCACGATGATGTGCTCGGCTCCGGCAGCTTTGGCTGCGTGAGCAATCGGTGCCAACTTAACGAACTGCGGGCGCGCCCCGACAACACTGATGAACTTCATGGTTTTCAGTCTAGGAGGCTAGTTGGCGCAGGCGGTGATGCGCCACAGCGAAGCCGCCCCAACGCGAGTGACCAAGGCAACCGAGGGGTTGTTGGCTAGGTCGCGAAGACCGGGGTAGAGGTGGCTTCCACCGTGAACTTCCTTGTCGCCAAAGTCGATAACAAAACGCACGTTGTACTCCCGAACGGCCTCACACACGCTCGGATCCGTCGCCGCAAACTGCAGGCGTCGCGAGATAGCCGAGACGGGTGCATCCTTGACGCCCGGACGCGAAAGCATGGGCACACGGTTGGCGTATGCGAAAACGAGGGGAGTGCCCGTCCAAGGATTACCAATGACTCGCTGTTCTGGGGCGACATACGTGTCGACCGTGTTGAGCAACGCTTCTTCGTTGGGAGTCAGCAGTTTCGATTCGACGTTGAACTGGTAATCGATCTTGCCGAGCGCGGTAATGCCGTTCAGATTGGTCAGTTGCATGAGTGCAAACAGCGCCACGAGTGCGCTTGCTGCAATCGGCACAGACGCGTTTGTTGCTGAGAAATAGCGAACGCGTTGACGAAGAGTGTCGATGAGCCAGACCGTGCCCCAAACGGCAAGTGGTGCGGCAACGACGGCCAGGATCGAGGCGACTCGGTTGACATCTCCGTACCAGAGGCCAATGAATGCAACGCGAAGACGCTGGTTGGGTGATGCCGTCCCAATCACGAAGAGCGCGGCAAAGAGTGCCCAGGTCAACGGCAGCCACAGGCTCTGGCGGCGAACCACCAGCACGACAATGCCGATGACGACCAGAATGATTGTGCTCAGTGCCACACCTGATTCAGCAGGCGCGTTGAGGAACAGCTCGCCAAGAGCCTGAATCCACGACTTCTCTGCCTTCCACACGTTGCCCGGTTGAATCTTGCGGAAGAGATATCCCACCGCAACGACGGCAGCAACCGCACCCAGGTACATCAGTGCGAAACGTGGCCACGCCGTGCCAGTCGCGCGCATGCGCAGGTGCGTGCGAACGATAACCGTCAGCATGAGCGGTCCGCACAGCACGATGACGGCCATGGTGGCGCTCGGGTGTGCGAGCGAGATGCCGGGCAGGGCGATTGCTATCGCGACGACCATGCCCCAGAAAGTTTGGGAGTTGTCGCGTGCGAGCCCCAGAGCTCGAATGCACAGGGCCCACAGTGCGGGAAGCACTGCTAGCCCGAGCATGAACGGGTAAAGCACACCCCAGTCCATTGTCAGGTAGGGGAATGCCGCCATGCCTCCAGCAATTACTCCGGCCGCAACTAGCGTCAGGCGACGAGCGCCAAAGATGGTGCGAACCAGGTAGACCAAACTGAGCGGCCACAGAACTGCGCCCATCACGAGAGTGACGGCGTTGATGGCAATCGGGATGCTCGCGCCGCTCGTTTGCGCGACCACCGCGGCAAGATCGTGCCATCCTGCCGGGTAAAACGCGGGAGTCTCGAGGCCGGTCGGCGGGAAGCCGGCAAGCTTGAGGGAGTCGGCGATGCCGGTGTCCATGATGTAGCGAACTGTGTTCAGGTGGAACACGTTGTCGTACGTCTGAGAGATGTGACTCGGGTCGCCGATGATGTCGGCCATGCGCGCGACGATGGCAACAGCGGCGATGCCCACGCCCGCGAGCGCCCAGCGGGTCAGGCCGCGGTCTTCAGTTTCGGCACTGACGCGCATCCATCGACCCAGTAGCAGGCGAACGACCCAGGCAAGAACGCCAAACAGCACAGTGGCGAGGGCGACCGGAAGAATGCCCCAGCGAACATGCACGGGGTGGATGGCGATTGCGGTGAGGCCGAGAACCGTGAGCGAAAAGATCGGCGCGAGTCCGAGAAGTGTGATTCGGCGGTAGCCAAGAACATAGCCGACGACCAATCCGGGGATGAGTGTGAACCCCAGCGCAATCAACGCCGGCCATACGGCAACTGCCCAACTCATAGGCGCAGTCTACCGACCCTGCCTGCATGCCTTCGTTATGCTGAAGGGGTGCCTGCGACGAGCCAAGAACTGCGTGTGGTGGCCGTTGTTGTTGCTTACAACAGACGTGACCTCCTGATTGAAGCGATGGCCGCGCTCGCCGCTCAGACTCGCAAACTCGATGCAATTGTCGTGATCGACAACGCATCGGATGACGGCTCCGGCGAAGCTGCCCTGAAGGCTTTGCCGTCGATTGACTTAGTTCGACTCGAGCGCAACACCGGTGGTGCAGGTGGGTTTGCTGCCGGAATCGCACACGCGCTAGCTGCGCACAACCCCGAATGGGTGTGGCTGATGGACGACGACACCATCCCGACTCCGACGGCCCTCGAAGAGCTGCTTGCTGGAGCAACCGCTCTTCCCAACACGACCGTTGCCGGGTCACGCGTTGTCTGGCACGACGGTCAAGACCACCCGATGAACACCCCGCGTGAGAACCCGTTTGGTAGCTCGGCTCGCAAATCGCTGGCACGTGAGCGCGGGTTGCTCGACGTTCGTAGCTCTTCTTTTGTGTCGATGCTGATCTCGGTACCGCGCATCCGCCAGGTAGGTCTGCCGGTGGCTGAATACTTCATCTGGAATGACGACTTCGAGTACTCGGTTCGCCTGATTCGCGGCCACCGCGGTGTGTTCGTT
>JBDKLU010000108.1:0-3916 GCA_039795475.1 Actinomycetota bacterium
GCCGAAGGCAGGCGACACCGTTGTTGTTGGCGCAGCTGCCGGTGCGGTCGGAATTGTGTACTGCCAGCTCGCCATTGCCTCTGGTGCGCGAGTGATCGGCACTGCCTCTGCGGGTAACCACGAATTCTTGCGCAGCCTTGGCGTCGAACCTGTTGAATACGGTGAGGGACTCGCAGCTCGTCTACAGGAGCTCACCCCCGACGGCATCACGTTCGTTCAAGACAACTGGGGTCGCGAGTTCATCGATGTCGCACTCTCGATTGGTGTGCCGGCCGACAAGATCTGCACCATCGTCGACCACAAGGCAACCGCCGAACTCGGCTTGTCGAACCCTGGTCGCTACGAGCGCAGCCCCCTCGTGCTCGGTGACATCGCCACAAAGATAGCCGCGGGCGACATCGTTCTGCCCATCGAGCGCGTCTTCCCGCTCAGTCAGTTCCGCGAGGCATTCGAACTGCTCGAATCGCGTCACCTGCGCGGAAAGATCATTCTCGTTCCGTAAAGCACCACCAGAACCACTCGCACCACAACCCGAAAACCCGCACGAAGGAGTGCACCGTGTCATCAACTCTGGCCAAAGCCATCGAAGAGTTCACTCGCATTGTTGGCGCAGACAACGTCGTCGTTGATCCGGCTCTGACACTCGAATTCAGTGACCCGTTCGCGACTATTCCTGACCGCGACGCTCTCAAAGCACCTGCCGTAGTGCAGCCCATCTCCGTCGATGAGATTCAGGAAATTCTTCGGGTTGCCAACGAGCTCGGTCAGCCGGTCTGGTTCAACTCACAGGGTCGCAACAACGGATACGGTGGTTCGGCAACGCGCACGCCCGGCAGCATCGTTGTGAACCTTCGCCGTATGAAGAAGATCGAGATTAACCTTGAACACGGCTACGCGGTTGTTGAACCAGGTGTGAATTTCTTCGAGCTACACGACGCCGTCAAAGAGGCATCTAACGGTACCTTATGGATTGATCCGCCCGACCTCGGCTGGGGTTCAGTGCTAGGAAACGCGCTTGAATATGGCGTTGGATACACACCCTATGGCGATCACGCTAAGAACCTTCGAGGTCTTGAGGTCGTACTGCCTACCGGAGAACTCATCCGTACCGGCTTTGGCGCAATGCCGGGCAACGACACGTGGCACCTTGCCAACCACGGCTATGGTCCCTCGGTTGAGGGCTTGTTCTTTCAATCGAACCTCGGAGTTGTCACCAAGGGTGGCGTGTGGTTGATGCCTGCGCCTCAGGTTTATGCGCCGCTGTGGATCCGCATCTTTGACGATGCCAAGTTCGAAGCGCTCATCGACACACTTCGCCCGTTCATGCAGGACCGCACCATCACCAACCTTCCGGTGGTCTGGAACGCACTCGCTCGTCTCGGTCTCTACAAGGGACGCGACGAGCTCTACGACCAGCCCGGCGTAATCCCCGATGAACACGTGTGGGAGCTCGGAAAGTCTGAAGGAATCGGCGCGTGGAATATCCGTCTTGCTCTCTATGGAACCGAGGCTGTTGTCGATGACGGAATCTCGCGCATCACCGCGGCATTCGAAGCTATCGGTGCTGTCGTCGAAGCCCAAAAGTTCAATGGCCCACCGCCCAAGACCGAAGAGCAGTCGATCACAGTTCAGGCCGGTATGCCGAGCCTCGACCTCGTCGAATCAATCAGCTTCGAGGGTGGATCGACCGGTGGTCACCTCTCGCTCGGCCCGGTCGCGCCGCTTGCCGGCAAAGATGCACGCGCCCTGAGCGACCTGATGAAGAAGGCCTACCACCGCCGTGGCTACGACTACACCTCGGGCATGATCGTCAACGAGCGAACCATTCTTGCTGTTTCGCTCATGTTCTACGACACCGCTGATGAAGAGCGCGTGCGTGGAGGACACGAGTGCCTCGCGGAGCTGATCGATGATGCGGGCAAGCTCGGTTTCGCCGAGTACCGCTCGCACTTGAACTTTATGGATCAGATCGCTGACCAGATGAATTTCAACGATGGGGCGCTCTACAAGCTCCTGACTCAACTCAAAGACACACTCGACCCGAAGGGCATTCTTTCGGCGGGTAAGCAAGGCATTTGGCCGAAAGGGGAGCGCAACTGATGAAGCGCATTGATGGGAAAGTAGCGGTCATTACGGGCGCAAGCTCGGGCATTGGCCGTGAAACTGCCGTGTTGTTTGCCGAAGAGGGCGCCAAGATTGTCGCCGTTGGTCGCAATGAGCAGCGATTGGCTGACCTGGCGGCTCAGATTTCGCCGATGACCGAGGTCATCACTGTTGTTGCCGAGGCGCTCAATCCGGAAGACACCAAGAATGTGTTCGCTCGTGCTCTCGAAGCTTTCGGAACTGTCGACATCCTCGTGAACAACGCAGGAATCGCCGACAAGCATCGCCCGGCGCTCAAAGTCACTAACGAGTTCTGGGATGAGGTCATCGGCGTCGACCTGACCAGCGTGTTCCACTACAGCCGTGAAGCTCTCGAAATCATGACGAAGAACGGCAAAGGTTCCATCGTCAACATTTCGTCGATCGGTGGCGTGTACGCCAACGCAGGTGTCGCCTACTCGGCTGCCAAGGCCGGAGAAATCGCTATGACGAAGAACATCGCGCTGCAGTACTCGGGCACTGATATCCGGTGCAACGCGGTCGCCCCTGGCCCGACCCCGACCGAACTTAACACCCCAGAAGCGATCGCCACGTTCGACTCTGAATTTATGGAGATCTGCGGACGCCACACAGACCTCTCGGTCGGCTTCTCTGATGCTCGCGACCAGGCCAACGCCATCCTGTTCCTCGCTAGTGATGACGCTCGCTGCATCACTGGTCAAACCCTCGTGGTTGACCGGGGAATGTGCCTGTAATCGAACACGCTCGCGGGCGATAAGACCTATTCGAGCCCGCGATATAAACAACGTCACTCAACCGCCTACATTGAAAATACTCCGGGATTCCGGCACCACTGAAAGGACCGCCATCATGGCATTTGTTTGCGCAGCGACCTGGGTCGCCAAAGAGGGCGAAGCCCACAACGTAGCCGAGGCGCTCAAGCACCTCTCACCCGCATCGCGCACCGAAGAGGGCAACATCTTCTACCAGGCATACCAAGACCCGGCAGAGCCCAACACCTTCCGAATCTTCGAGATCTACACCGACGAAGCTGCATTCAAAGCTCACGCAGAGTACGACCACTTCAAGGAGTGGGCACTCGGACTTGCGATTCCTTCGCTCGAGGTTCGTCAGCGCGACTTCTACGAGACCCTGGACTTCTAAACCATGAAGATTGGTCGTTACCTGCACCAGGGCATGCCCCTGGTTGGCGTCATTTTCAACGGCAAGGTTCAGAAAGTCGACACGGCTTTGAGCGTGCTCGAGATTTTGAACTTGCCGATCGATGAGCGCAACGCCATCGAGTCAGGTGCCGGCCGACGTCACCGCATGCCCATCGAGGAAGTCACCTTCCTGCCTCCGGTGGAACCGCGGGCCATGCGCGACTTCCTGACGTTCGAGGCGCACGTCGCCGGAATGAAGAAGTCTTTCGACGGTGACGGAACCATTCCCGAACCGTGGTTTGAAGCACCCGGGTTCTATTTCATGAACCCACACTCGCTCTACGGCGCAACCGATACGGTGCCCATGCCTCCGCTGACGTCTCGTCTCGACTTCGAGCTCGAGGCCTGCATCATCGTCAAGAAGCAGGCCCGTGACATCACGGCCGAGCAGGCTCCCGACTACATCGCCGGCTACAGCATCTTCAATGACTGGTCAGCTCGCGACATTCAGGGGCGTGAAATGCAGGTCGGTCTTGGTCCGAACAAGGGCAAAGACTTCGCCAACACTCTCGGCCCGTGGATAACGACTCCGGATGAGCTCGAGCAGTACCGCGAAGGCGATCGTCTCGACCTCGAAATGGTTGTCAGGG
>JBDKLU010000109.1:0-6327 GCA_039795475.1 Actinomycetota bacterium
TTGCGTCGCGTTGAAGAATTCGCCCGGGATGCCATAGATTCGACACGTGCCAATGCAACGGTGGTTGGTCAAATACTGAAAATGGGGGTTGGTCAGTGAGTAATGCGCGGGTAGTCGCTCGAGGAATTGCTGATTACGACGGTGACGAGACGATCAAGACATGTCTCCAGACATTATTTAATTGGGAGTTGCAAAATGCGACTCTTAAGAACCCGCCCTTCAAGGCCACCTATGTGCGCGCTATCGAACAAGCGGCCACGCAGTGGCAGGGGCCGGCCGGCGGAGCCGACGAATGAGAATCACCCGTATTCAATTCGACAATTTTCGTCAGCACCGATCGCTCGACATTGACCTTTCTGGGCCCCAAGGGGAATTCGCGATTATCCAAGGCCGAAATGGGGCGGGTAAGACGAATCTACTCAAGGGCATCACCTGGATCATCACCGGCAAATTGGCCCTCGATGAACCCAAGTTTGTGCCGGAGTCGTTGATCTCGCACACCGCCCTCCTGGATGCAAAATTGGGCGAAGAGATACTGGTTTTGGGTTCGCTTGAGCTGGATCTGGGTAACGCAGGGGTAGCAAAGATCGACCGAGAAATGCGATTTATCCGCTCGGAAACTGGTGCGCGGCTAGCTGGCACCGATGTGGTTGTGAACACAATGAAAGCTGCAGCCTCCGGTTATCAGCGTGAACCGGATGCCGACTTGTGGATTGAACGTTACCTACCACGACGGTTCAGTCACTATTTTCTCTTTGACGGTGAACACCTCAACCGTTTTTTTCGGGAAACCGAAGCTAAGTATGTTGAGCAGGCAGTTCTTGAAATTGCAAGCATTGATCAGCTCAGCCGAATGGTTGATCATTTAGATTCCGTGAGCAAAGACCTCATTAAGGCGGCAGCTCAAGGTCAGGGGGCTGAAGCTGAGGAGAACGCCTCAAATTATCAGTATTACGTTGGTCGTCTCGATGATGCGCGCGAAAAAATATCGGAACTTCGGGCGGCCGGTGAGGATTTCCAAGAGAAGATTGCAGAAGCTACTGCTCGGCTAGGTGATGTGAAGTCCATCGAGGCGGATATGCGCAGAAGAAACGAGTATGAGCGTCAAGCAGAATCCGCGAGCGGGCGCGCCGCTGATGCTCGAAACGAGCTAGAAAGTTGGGTAATGCGGTTCGGCCCTGCGCTGTGGCTAGGCCCGGCGCTCGAAGGCCTCGGCGATGCCATCCAGAAGGCTCACGACGATAACGTTCTTCCCCCGCCGTTCAAAGCAGATGCCCTTCGCGAACTCCTCGAGAGAGAAGTCTGCGTTTGCGGTCGTGAACTTGCACCCAAGGGTCAAGCTTGTAGACATATTGAGAAGGTGCTTGCCGATTTTCAGACGCTATCTGAGGTCGGTGAGACTTTGTCGGAGATTCAGGTTCCCCTTTATGGAGTTACTTCAAGTCTGAAATTGGCTTCTGCTCAAGCAACAGCAATTCTTGGGCGATTGAAGGAAGCCGAATCTGATGAAAAAGAAGCCACGTCACAATTTGAGATTTTGAAAAAGAAACTTGCGGGAAGTGATGACGAGCAGATCTCGGCTCTGAGTAGAAATCTCGACAAGTATCAGGAGGATTTCGGCAAGAATCAAAAGGAAATTGGCCGCCTTGAAGGCCAAGAGACGCACTTCATCGGTGAAATCGATAAGTACAAGCGCAAAATAGAAAATCAGGTTGCCGCGGATGCTCGAGCACAAAGTGCCCTGGTTCGAGCCCAGTTTGCTCAGGAAGCGCTTCGTGTTGCTGAAGAACTTTATGCAAAGTTGAGTAACCAGGTTCGTGAGGAAGTCGCTCGAAACTTGGACGACGAGTTCCAGGCAATGATTTGGAAGAAGAACTTCTTCCAGCCCGTTGAAGTCGACCAGCACTACCGTGTTCAGGTTCGCAACATGCAAGGGTTTGAAGTTCGCGAAAGTCTCTCCGCGGGTGAGACAGCGTGTCTGGCGTTTGCCTTCTCGTTGACTTTGAGTAAGGTGGCTGGTTTCTACTACCCGATGGTGGTCGACAGTCCCTTTGGCCGTCTCGACTCTGAAGTCAAGCAATTCGTATCGGATGTTTTGTCGCGGGTCCTGAAATCGACATCGGACGCTTCGGGGAATCAACTCATCATGCTCATGACGGATGGTGAGTACACGGAAAGCGTGAGTGAGGTAATGGCCACAAGTCATCCGAAGCTTTTCGTGCTTGATTTTAATCAGCTCACTGGTGAGACAGAAGTCCAGAAGGTAGGCGACTGATGGCCAGGAAATCGACGAAAACATACATCGAATTCAGCAAAGATTCCATTCAGCATTTCGACGCTTTGAAGGAAAGAATGCGGGGTGCAGATAAGGCCTCGCCCTCCAACGTGGAAGTGTTGTTGTTCGCGATGGCATTCGGATTCCGTGCAGGCAATCGCGTTGCAGAAATCACGAAGTCTGGCACTGGAGTTCGTGTCGAGTATTTGCGGCCAGAACACGAGGCTCTTCTTGCCGCTGTCCAGTTGGCAACGACAAAGTCGAATGAATCTCTTGTGGACCTCGACGAGAGATATTCCATCGCTGAGCAATACGCAGAAGGCGGAATTCGTTTGTTGGCGTTGGAACTCGACAAACCAGGAGATTTTAACCAGTCGATCGCTAGTGAACTCGTGACCATGGCAAAGGTTCTTGAGGTTCTCGCAGACGACGATGAGTGAGCGTAATGACATCTTTGGGGCCACCCTGGCTGTTGAGACCCTCATAGCCCACGCGGGCAGTGGCGATCGTTCTCTGCGATGGGCTGCTGCCATAGAACTCGGTGAAATTGAAAGCGCTGAATCGGTCCTGGCGCTTTGGGCTCTTCGTTCGGACAGTGACGAGAATGTCCGCACAGCGGCCCAAACTGCATTGAGCCGATTTGATCGACAAATTCTTGAAAGAGCCCTCAACTCCAGCCAGGCGCGCGAAGTTCCCGAATTCAACTCGGCTTCGATCACGGATAACGAGAGCGAGTCGGATTTAGAGACGTTCATGCCGTGGAAAGTGAGGCCCCTGGATGTCCCTACTGCGGAAAATGAATGGGCTGTGGCGGCGGCTATCAATGACATCGTCACTACGGAGGGGCCTGTCACGGGCCTCAGATTGCTTCATCTGTATGGGCAAGCTGTCTATCCCAATGCCCCTAAGAAGTTGTCCAAATATCGCATCAAACATGCCTTGGAATCACTTTTTGCTCGCAAAATTCTTCAGCGTTCCGACACCGTGGGAGCTGATGAGCTCGAGCAATGGATCATTCATAGGCGGGGAGATTCGCCAGTCGTTGTCCGGGAGAAGGGGCAACGTGCATTCGCGGAAATCCCCGTGTCTGAGGTTCGCGAACTGATCCAACTTAAGATGGGTTTCTCGAGTAATCAGTCAGCGGATCGCAAGTTCAGGGTTGTTATGGACGCATATGGCATTCAGCAACGTGATTTGCACTTGCTGGGCGCTTTATTTGAGAAGGAATGGTCTAGCCTTCTGAGCTGACTTAGGGCACCGCCCCTATTTACGTTTGCCTAAACCCGGTGCGCCTCCAGATGTCTCGCGAAAGCCTTTGCCTTGTGCATCGGAGAAAGACACGACTTCTTTTCTGTTTTCTCTACGACGGGCCATTTTGCTTTTTGTTTTGAAGACGTACAAATCTGATACGCGAGAATCATGAGCTTCTTCGTTCTTGTCCTCGCCGAGCTTTTCCCCGTCGCGTTGAAGTGCGGCGTATTTCGCCGCAAGAAACCCCACTAGTGAGGGCTCAATCGCGCTCAGCTTGCAGGAACGTTTCCCCACGAAGTGGTCATTGACCGCGCCGAGGCGATCAACTTTTGTCTCCGATCCACATCGTGGACAATTGATCCAAATATCCATAGCCTCTCCCCGGATCCCATGCTAAAGACCCGCAGGCATTCGCGCCAGCATCTCCGCGCTCATAGTGAGGTGCGCGGCTACAGTAAAGGCGAGGACTAGATTCAGGGCGTGATCCGGCAGGGGCTTGCCTGGAAGCTTGTATAGGAAACGGGGATGAGCATGACTACTTTTTGGACAATTCGAGCGGGGCGTTCAGGCGAAAGAACTGACTGGGCTCTCGAACACAACCTGGTGGGTGGCGGCTGGCTGGACATCCCCGACCTGACCGCTTACAAGGACGACCGGGAGGCTCTCCGAGCCCTAGTGGCAGAAGCCCTCCCCGGATCGGTCAATCGCGTAGCCAATTACACCGGGCAATTGTGGTCGATGATCCATCGAATTCAGCTGGGAGATTTTATGGTTCTTCCAATTCGAGCCACGTCTCAGGTTGCCATTGGTGAAGTGACTAAGGGTTATTGGTTCGACCCGAACGAACCCGATGTTTCAAAGCGACACCGCCTCAGCGTGAAATGGCTCAAGAATGACATTTCCAAGACTCTCATCAAGCAAGACTTGCTGTATCAACTCGGTTCCGCGCTGACCGTGTTCGAAATCGGAAATGCTGACGCGGCCTATCGGCTTGAGCAACTTCTTGCTGGGAAGAGTGATCCCGGTGCGCGCTCACAATTTTCAACTGTAAAATCTGAGGTTGAGACCGGCACAGCCGAGTCAAACTCTTTGCAGTCGGAACAAGCTGAGCCGCTTAATCTTGAAGAAGTTGCGCAGGATGAAATTGCGAAGCGTCTCCAGGAAGATTTCAAAGGGCATGAGCTTTCCGAACTAGTCACTGCTCTTCTGGAAGCGGAGGGGTTCACCTGTCGAAACTCGCCCCCCGGCGCCGACGGAGGCGTGGACGTTTTGGCGGGCAAAGGGCCGCTAGGCATGGACTCGCCCAAAGTTGTCGTGCAAGTGAAATCCCAGAACAGTGCTGTTAGTGACACCGTCCTGCAGCAATTGAACGGAGCATTGCATCGCTATCGAGCAGATCAAGCCCTCCTCGTGACATTCGGGGGTGTTACGGCTCCCGCGAAGGCGTATTTGGAAAGTCAATATTTCAATATCCGAGTTTGGACTCTCGACGACATTCTTCAGAACGTCTACGAGCACTACGCCGTTCTTCCCAATGAAATTAAGACGCGCTTGCCGCTCAAGCAAATTTGGGTGCCCATCGGCGCTTCGGGAAGTGAGTAACGGGCGCAAGCGAAACGTTTGCGTGCGGGTCTGCCACTACCCTTAACCCATGACGTTTTCTGTGGTGGTGGCCGGGGCAAGTGGGTATGCCGGTGGGGAGCTGTTGCGCATCCTCAGCTCGCACCCTCAGTTTGAGGTGCGCACCGTCACCGCGCACTCCAACGCGGGGGCCGCGCTCGCCGAGGTACACCCGCACCTGCGCTCGCTCGCTCACCTGACCCTCGTCGACACCACGCCCGCCACGCTCGCCGGGCACGACATCGTGTTTCTGGCGCTTCCGCACGGGGCATCCGGCGCGATCACGGCCGAGCTGCCCGACGATGTGCTCGTCATCGACTGCGGCGCCGACCACCGCCTCGAAAACCCCACCGACTGGGCCGCATACTACGGTGGCGACTACTACGGGGCGTGGGCGTATGGAATTCCCGAGCTTCTGGTTGGCACGGGCAAACAACGGGATGTCCTCACCGCCGCTACCCGCATCGCCGCACCCGGCTGCAACGCCTCGGCGGTCTCGCTGGCGCTCGCGCCGGCCGTCGCTGCCGGCCTGGTCGACCCCACCGATCTCGTCTCTGTCTTGGCGGTTGGCCCTTCGGGGGCAGGAAAGTCCCTCAAACTCAACCTCCTCGGCTCGGAGCTCATGGGCTCGGCCAACCCGTACGCGGTCGGGGGAGTCCACCGCCACACGCCCGAGATCGCGCAGAATTTGCGTAAGGGTTTGGGCGCTGACGCCGATGTCACAGTCTCGATGACCCCTGTTCTCGTGCCGATGGCCCGCGGAATCCTCGCGACCTCCACCGCCAAGCTCAAGCCAGGGGTGACTGAGGCGCAGATTCGCGCCGCCTACGACGCTGCCTACGGCGACGAGCCGTTCGTGCAGGTGCTGCCTGCCGGGTCGTTCCCGCGCACGGCAGACACGCTCGGCGCTAACACCTGCCTGATCGGCCTCGCCATCGACGCGAACGTCGATCGCCTGGTCGTAGTCAGCGCGCTCGACAACCTCGTTAAGGGAACCGCCGGCGCCGCCATCCAATGCGCCAACATCGCCCTCGGCCTTCCCGAAACCCTCGGCCTCACGACCGACGGCGTCGCGCCTTAGCGCCCGCCTCGCTGGTTGAGTAGCGCAGCAGGCGCGTATCGAAACCTAGCGAGCTCGCCGATTCTGAATCACGCGATTCACGAACTCGTGCGGGCGCAGA
>JBDKLU010000110.1:0-2711 GCA_039795475.1 Actinomycetota bacterium
CTGGTCTCGAGCAAGACGATGTCCAGCGCGTGGTCGGTCGCATGGCTGACCTGTGGTCAGACCAGCAGGTCATTGCCGAGAAGGTCTCATCCCTGCTCGTCAACGTCGTATCCGCCGACGCGTCTAACTAAGTTTCGCGCGTGAGCTTGTGCATTCCCAGTCACGGGGGCTAGCTTTCGTTCATGGGGATTCTCACCAAAGTCGGCTCCGTCGTCGTAGCCGGAGCGACTGCTCTGGCATTCGCACTCATTCCGTCCGGCGCTTACGCGCTCGGTACCGAGCCGCCCGTTCAGCGAATTGAGGGCGCAAACACTCACTTGGCGGGCTCATGCGACATCGCTTTCGGTTCGGATGACAAGATTTACATCGCGAATGGGGCATGGTCCGGGGGAACGCCCAGCGTGACTGTCTACGCTGCTGACGCGACCGGGAACGTTGCACCGATACAAGAGATCAGCGGTGTCAACACAGGCTTCAGCAACCCCTGTGGAATCGCAGTCGATTCCACCTACGTTTATGTCTCGGATTTGAACGGTTCGCTGTTCTTGTTCCCGCTGGCAGCCACGGGGGATGTGGCTCCCGTCCACACCTACTCGGGTTTCGGCATGCTGTTCGGGATGGACCTGAGCGAATCGGGTGACTTGGCTATTGGATTCGATTCTGGAGTGATTGTTTTCCCTGACGTTGCTCAGGCCACCGGCACCTCGCAGCAATTTACCAACGCCGCAACCACCAAGTGGACTTACGACGTGGCATGGGACAGCAGTGGCGGTCTTTATGCAGCGCAGTCTTCGGATTGGACAGTCATCTACATGGCTCCCGGAGCAGCTGTCGGTGATGCACCTAACCAGAGCATGACCATCACGGCAGCTTCTGCCGAACCGTACGGAGTCGCCGTTCGCCCCCACACGGGCGAGGTCCTCGTCGCTGACATCAACAACAAATCCATTACGGGTTGGTCTGGCTCCATCGATGGTTCGCCGGCGGGGGACTTCGAATTCTCCGGTTCGGGAACGACGATTAACCCGGGTCCGAGTGGCATCGCTTTCGGGTCCGATAATCGCTTTGGCGTAGTGCTCTATGGCAGCTCGGCGGATGCTGTTCTCATCTTTGACGCGGCAGCCACGGGTGACCCGATGGCGACGGATGATGGAGCATCGTCAGGTAGCAGTTCGAGTGCCGAGCTGGCCAACACCGGTATCGACGCGCATGCTCTCACTGGGCTGGGACTCTTTGCGGCCCTCGTCGGGGCAGCGGCAATGTTCCTGGCTCGACGGGGTCGCACCTCAACCAACCGCGGCTAGAGTCGACTTCGAGACGATTATCTCGGGGAAGCGAATGACGAAACGAAGCACGGCGCTGTGTGCCATCGCTCTTGTGATCGCCACGATGACTTTGCTTAGTTCATGCACTACTCCGGCACCGATCATCCCGACGGAGTTCGCCATGCCGGACTTCACGGGCAAGACCGAGAAATCAGTGGTGGATTGGCTCTCCGCGCACGATGCCATCGTCACCACGACCTTTGATTACGGCGAGGCAGAGGGAACAGCGTGTGCTGAGGCACGCGATGGCGTCGTCAAAGCGCAGAGCCAATCTGCTGGCACGACAGTGGCCAACCTCGAGCAGACACGCTTGATATTTGACACGTACTGCAGCTACTAGTTGCTTTAGATACTCGAAATCGGACGTGCGCTACATCCGTCGGAGAATCTCGGCCTTCTTGGCTTCAAATTCTTGGGGAGTTATGAGGTTCCTCTCGAGTAGAGCCCCAAGCTTCTCGAGGTCGGCGTAAGGGTCGGATGAAGCGGACCCGGATGTCTGCATGGGCGGTGGAGCTGATACGGGTGAGCCTGCCGGTGCGGGCGGTTGCACTGAAACGGGTGCGCCGGTGGGTGGCGCCGACTTCTTAGGGGTTGCCTGTTGCACGCACTTGCGAAGTTGTCCAAGGAACTTGGTTTGCGCCACGCCCATAGCCCCCTCGGCAATACCTTGCGCGGTGGGGAAAAACCCTGCCGTCATGGCGGATTCGATTACACCACCGGAGTTAACTACCCCGTGGATTGCGACGGAACTGCCTGAAGGGGTCGGCATAATCACGACGGACAGGCTTCCGTCCCAACGCTTTTCGGCCTTAGGTGACCTCACGGTGAGCAGTCCGCTACTTGGGTCGGCCGACAAAACCTGGAATCTCAGATCGGCAGCGGCTTTGATAGCTGCAGTGAAAACGACGCTCGGATCGACGGCGAAGTTCTCTTTGCCGTCTTTGAACATGTCTTTCAGATAGCCCACAAGATCCCCCTGCGTTGATTACTAGTTGACCGGACCGGTCCACTTTTCGCCCGGACCCTTGCCGATCTCATCGGGGATGGCCGACGCCTCGCGGAAGGCGAGCTGCACCGAGCGCAGGCCATCGCGCAGCGGGCGGGCGTGGGAATCGGAAATCTCGGGAGCGGCCGCGGTAATGAGACCGGCGAGGGCATTGATGAGCTTGCGGGCCTCGTCGAGGTCCATCATCGAGGGCTGACCCTCTTCGTCAGCGAGGCCACACTTGATCGCGGCGGCGCTCATGAGGTTGACGGCGACCTCAACGATGACCTCAACCGCGGGAACCTCGGCAATGTCGATTGCCTGCTGCCGAGCATCCTGATTTTCGCTCATCACGCCTTCTCTGGTAGTCTTGTGAAGTTGTCTTCGCCTCGTGCAAAGAC
>JBDKLU010000111.1:0-4698 GCA_039795475.1 Actinomycetota bacterium
AGAAAATCATGGCAAAGCTCACCACTGAGCAGCTCATTGAGGCTTTCAAGGAGCTTTCGCTCATTGAGCTCAGCGAGTTCGTAAAGGCATTCGAGGAGACCTTCGAGGTCACCGCTGCTGCACCCGTTGCTGTTGCTGCCGCTGGCGCACCTGCTGCAGGTGGCGCTGGTGCTGACGCTGCTGAAGAGAAGGACGCATTCGACGTTGTTCTCGAGTCGGCTGGCGCTAACAAGATTGCAGTTATCAAGGAGGTTCGCACCCTGACGAACCTCGGTCTTGGCGAAGCTAAGGCTGTCGTTGACGGTGCACCTGCAACCGTTCTCGAAGGTGCAAAGAAGGACGCAGCTGAGGCTGCAAAGGCTGCTCTCGAGGGCGCTGGCGCAACCGTCGTTCTCAAGTAGTCTCTTCGACTCAACTAAAAAGGGTGTCAGCCGCGAGGCTGACACCCTTTTTGTTTAACTCGAATTACGAGCGGAGGGCGATTGCCATCTCCTCGAATGCTTCGACCATCTTGTCGAGGTCGGCATCGGTGTGTGCCAGAGAAACCAGCCACTGCTCATCCAGACCGGGAGGGGTCAAGATGCCGCGGTTGACGCCCCACAGCCAGCTCAGCTCAGCGACAGCAAAGTCGGTGGCCTTGTAGTCGCGGTAGTTGCGAACAGGAGTCGGCGACCAAATGACCGCACCCTTGACTCCGAACCCGATCGTGTGAGCGGGCAGTTCGTACTTGGCGATGATGGCATCCATCTTTTTCATGGCGCGGAGGTTGATTTCTTCTGCCTTGCCGAGTGCTTCGGGAGTGCAGATTTCATCAACGGCCATGACGGCAGCCATGACGAGCGGGTTTCCGTTGTAAGTACCGAAGTGAGCCATGCGGCCGTCGACGACGGCATCCATGTACTTGGCGGTTCCACCGAAAGCCGCGACGGGAAGTCCGCCACCGATGCTCTTAGCCAGCGTGACCAGGTCAGGCTTGATACCGAGACGGTTTGCAGCACCGGCAACACCGGCGGTCAGACCAGTCTTGACCTCGTCAAAGATGAGCGCGATGTTGTGCTTGTCGCACAGCTCGCGAACAGCCTTGAGGTAGCCAGCATCTGGGAGCACGATGGAGAGGTTCTCCATGACGGGCTCTAGGATGAACGCCGCGATGGTGTTCGCGTGCTCATCCATGATCTTCTCGAGGTAGGGCAGGTTGTTGTAGGGAACGACGTAAACGTCGCCCGCTTCTACTTCAAAGGGAACATCCGCAACGGGTGCTTCGGCCGGGCCGATGTCTTTGAGCGATGGCTTGACCGAAACTTGCAGCGGGTCGTAGCCACCGTGGTAGCCACCTTCCAGCTTGATGATGGCCTTCTTGTTGGTTACGGCTCGCGCGGTGCGAATGGCATACATCGTCGACTCGGTGCCCGAGTTGGTGAAACGAAGCATGTCCAAACCGAAGCGCTTCTTGAACGCCTCAGCTGCCGCCGTCGCACTGGGCGACGGAGTAACAAAGAGAGTGCCGGTGTTGTCGAGGGCTTCTTTGACCTTCGAAACGACAGCTGGGTTGAGGTGTCCGACAAGCATTGCGCCGAAGCCCATCGACATATCGAGAACCTGACGGCCGTCGATGTCGGTGAGGTAGGCGCCCTTGGCCGAAACGATTGAGATCGGGTAGGGATCCCAGTGCTGGAAGCTGCTGGTCACGCCGAGAGGAAGTGACTTGCTCGCTACCTTGTTGTGCTCACCCGACTTGGGTGTGCTGGCCGAAAAACGTTCCCACTCTGCTGCGAGAAGTTTTTCGATCTTGTCGTGATCCAGGGGGCGATAGTTTTCGTTGAGGTGACGCCAGCCGGCCGGATCGTGATTGTTGTTGGTGGTGCTGTTGTTGATTGTTTGGGTGGTGCTCATTGAGATCAACTCCATTCACTCGCCAGCCTACGCGCAGGGGTGAGGGGAGTGTCAAACGCCGGGCGCTAGTTTCCCGGAATTGTTTGACCGAGCGCCTGGGCCAAAGTGATGGTCACCAGAGCGACATTGAGTCCGGTGACGATCGTTGCGGCAACGATGGCGAGCACGGTAGTGCGCTGGCGGTTGACCTGTTCGCCCATGATCGAGGATTGGCGCGTGAAGTGAATAAGCGGGATGAGCGCGAACGGGATTCCGAACGACAGCACCACCTGGCTAAAGATCAATGCCCAGAGTGGGTTGATTCCGAACGCAAGAATCACGACGGCAGGAATAACGGTGATGACTCGTCGAAGCAAGAGCGGAATTCGGATGTGCAGCAGTCCGCTCATCACTTCGGCGCCTGCGTAGGCGCCCACGGACGTTGATGCCAGACCAGAGGCAAGTAGCCCCAGTGCGAATAAGAAGGCAACGGTTGGGCCAAGAAGAGCACCCAGCGAAACATAAATCTGGTTGAGGCTTAATTCGCCCGAGAAGTTCATGAGTGACGTTGCCCCAATAAGAAGCATCGCGAGATTGACCGTTCCCGCTACAACAAGCGCGACAGTGACGTCTACTCGGGTGGCGTGCAGAATCCGTTCACGTGGCGCACCTTCGGCAACGTGCCCGAATCGATCGCGAGTCAGCGCCGAGTGCGCGTATATCGCATGGGGCATAATTGTCGCTCCCAGAATCGACGTCGCCAGAAGCACGGATCCGATGTCGGTAAATCTCGGGACCAATCCACCGATGATTCCAGCGGCACTCGGTGGCGACGCAAAAACGCCAACTCCAAACCCAACCGAAATGACAACGAGCAGCGCGATAATGACCCACTCGAAGATGCGTGCGCTCGCCCGGTTCTGAATCACCAGAATCGCCAGCGAAATAGTCGCGGTAATCAAGCCACCGAGAACGAGAGGTAGGCCGAACAGCAGCTGCAATGCCACAGCGCCACCAATAACTTCAGCGATGTCTGTCGCGATTGCAACGATCTCTGCCTGTGCCCAGAAGGCTCTGCGAAGCCAGGGGTTTGCGAGACGCTCGCCAACAATCTGCGGAAGGCTCTTGCCGGTGGCTAGCCCAAGCTTGGCAGAGAGGTACTGAACAAGCCATGCAATCAGGTTGCCGAGAATAACGACCCACACCAGTAGGTAGCCGTACTTGGCGCCGGCAGTCATGTTCGCGGCGACATTGCCCGGATCGAGGTATGCGACACCGGCAACGAGTGCCGGCCCAAGCAGTGGCAGGATTCGCTTCACGAGGTCGACTTTTCGACAGCAGTGAGCGTCACTGCTCGCGTGAACTCGAAGCCACTCGGGTCTTTGAGCAGGGGAGCGAGGGGGAGCTCCGAAGTGCCGATCATGAGAAGGTCGCTTCCCGGCTCGGTTCGCAAAATTTGTGTGTGCGTCCACGACGGTTCAAGTACGTGCTCCGCGATGACTTTCTCCAGATGGTCACGGTCGACTTCGAGAAGAATGCCCAAGAAGCCGGCGAGCAGAACTGCCTCCGGGTTGAAGATGTTGATGAGACCGGCGATGGCGATACCCAGTCGCTCGACTTGCGTCTCAATTGCACGGCGAACTCGCGCTGACGTCGAAGACGTGAGCAGGCCCTCCAGTTTGAGGTCATCAATCTGTGCTGTTTCACCCAAAGCCTCGAGCAGGGCATCACGCTGCAATGAAGCGGAAAGGGTTCCCGAGAAGCCAGGCGTGGGAATGGTGAGAGGTGGGGTGAGTCGAAAGTGCCCGAGGTCACCGGCGAATCCGCGTGCTCCGCGAAGGGGGCGGCCGCCTTCGATCACTCCGCCTCCGATGCCGACAGCGTGACCTACAAGGTAGACGATGTTCGAGTAAGGCTTGCCGACCCCAAAGTCGTGTTCGGCCATGAGCCCTAGGCGGGCATCGTTGTCGACGAACACGGGCAAGCCAACTTCGTCGCTGAGTCGTTCAGCAAATGGTGCTTGTTTCCAGTTCAGAAATGCTGGTTCAGAAACAACTCCGTCTGAGACGCTGACCTGGCCGGGGAGTGCAACTCCGACCCCGGCAATGCGGGTGCCACCGGGGAGGTCTTTTCGTAGGTCCGTGATGATGTCGCGCGCCATCACGATTGCCGTTCGCGCTGCCGGAGCGTCTGGGGTGCGACGGCTGACGCTCTTGAGCACGCGACCAGAAAGTCCAACCACCGAAACGATGATGGAGTCGATATCGATCGCCACAGCGAAAGCGACAACAGAGTCGCGGATGCCCACCACGAGTGTCGGTCTGCCGGCGCCGGTCTGCCCGGTTGCGGGAACCTCTTCGACGAGGCCGAGTGCTTCGAGCTCAGTGACAAGACTTGAAATGGTGGAGCGGTTGAGACCGGTTCGTTGCGTCAAGACGTTGCGGCCGAGTGATCCTTCACGGTGAAGTGTCGTCAGGATAGTCGACAGATTGTGCCTGCGCACGTGCTCGCGCGTACGACCGAGGGCATTATCTTCAACGCCTCGTTGCGAGAAATCTGAGTCGAGCACAGGGCTAATCTACCGCTCTTATCGTTGTTACCGATTTGTGACCAAAATGCGCTTGAATGTTTTTGTTGTGTATGACAACTTATATACACGAGCACTTCCGTTCAAGTGCTCGCCACGAAATTGCACCACACAACAAACCACCACGAAAGGTAATCAAACATGAAGAAATCACTGCTGATTTCTGCTGTTGCAGTTGCCGCCCTCTCCGCAATGGCCCTCACCGGTTGTAGCGGTTCGGCAGCAACCAGCAAGCGCGC
>JBDKLU010000112.1:0-8874 GCA_039795475.1 Actinomycetota bacterium
GGGGTATCGACGACCTCAGCTGCCGGCTGGCCAGCGATATCGATGGGCGCAGGCCGAACGGTTTCGAATGCCTCAATGTTGGCCGCGTATCCCCCAGCCGAACGAACGAACGAGTCTTCGCCGACCTCAGTGGGGTGCAGGAATTCTTCCGAGCGCGAGCCACCCATGGCACCCGCATCCGCCTTCACGATGACGTACTCGAGGCCCAAGCGAGTGAAGATGCGCTCGTACGCGTCACGCTGAGCCTGGTAGCTCAGCGCTAGGCCCTCGTCGGTGTAATCGAACGAGTACGCGTCTTTCATGCTGAATTCGCGACCGCGAAGCAGGCCTGCGCGAGGGCGCGCCTCGTCCCGGTATTTGTCCTGAATTTGGTACAGAGTCACCGGCAGGTCTTTGTACGAGCCGTAAAGGTCTTTGACCAGCAGGGTGAATGCTTCTTCGTGGGTGGGCGCCAGGAGGTAGTCGGCATCCTTACGGTCTTTTACGCGGAAGATTCCGTCGCCATACTCTTCCCAGCGGCCGGTTACCTCGAAGGGCTCCTTCGGCAGCAGTGCAGGGAAGTGAACTTCTTGGGCGCCCGCGGCAGCCATCTCTTCGCGAACAATCTGCTCAACCTTGGCGCGTACCCGCAAGCCCAGTGGCAGCCAGGCAAAGATACCCGGAGCCTGGCGACGGATGTATCCGGCGCGAAGCAGCAAGCGGTGGCTGGTTACCTCAGCATCGCTGGGGTCTTCACGGAGCGTACGCAGAAAGAGTTGAGAAAGTCGTGTTGGCACGGGTTCAATGTTAGGCGGTCGGGGCGACTCGAGTGCGCGAGCGCACCAACAACACGACGCCGGTGACGACAACGGTCGACGCAATCGTGACCGAATTCAGCGGCCCGTAGCCAATCGCCGCCAGCGTCAAACCTGCGAGCGCGCCAGAAGCCGCGCCCGTCAAGCTCATCAGTGTGTCTGACAAGCCCTGAACGGTTGTGCGATCTTCTGGGCTGACACTCTCAGTCAAAAGTGCCGAAGCCGCAACGGTTGCAGCCGACCAGCCCACACCCAGCAGGAACATCGCGATGACCACGGCAGTCATGTCTTCTGGAGCGAGCGTGTTTGCGACGAGAGCCCCCAGGAGCATGAGTTGGCCGAGGATGATGACCGCGATGCGACCGAAGCGGTCGGACAGCCATCCAAAAATCGGCGAAAACGCATACATTCCTGCGGTGTGCAAACTGACCGTGAGTCCGATGACCGGGAGGGCAACCTCCATCATCGAGAGGTGAACGGGCGTCATCGACATGATTCCGACCATCACACCGTGGCTGAGTGCCATGGTCAGGACGGCAGCTGCGGCTACGGGTGTCGCGCGCAAAATACCGAATGCAGCCCACATGCTGCGCTTGGTCGTTGCCACTTCGACGCCGTCTCGGATGCGCTGAGCGCGAGCCTCGAGCAGCGGGTCAGGTCGCAGTCCGATGAAGTAGAAGATCACTCCAACGACGTAGAAAACACCACCGATGACGAATGCTCCCGCAAGCGGTGGCAGACCAAGCTGGAATCCGAGGGCGTCACCAGGAGCAACGAGGTTGGGGCCAATGACGACACCGATAGTGGTCGCCCAGACGACCATCGAGAGGTCACGAGCGCGAGTCTGCGCCGTTGCGAGATCCGTCGCGGCAAATCGCGTTTGTAGGTTTGCTGCGTTACCCGCGCCGACCATCGCGATTCCCGCGATGAACAGAGGGAACGATTGCTGCACGTCTGCCATCACAACGATTACCGTTCCGACGGCTGCGATGGACAAACCCAGCGAAAGCGCGAGGCGACGACCCCAGCGGTTGGCGTACCGCGCAAGGGGGAAAGCGAGGATGGCCGTGCCGAGCGTCGCGAACGTCGCCGAAAGTCCACCGAGCGCGGGCGTGCCACTGATGTGTGCGGCCATGAGCGAGCCGATCGAGAACGATGCACCGGTACCGAGCGCGCCGACAATCTGGCCGATAGCCAGAATGGTGAGGATTTTTCGCTGCAGACCGCGGGGTGTTCCCGATATTTCAGTCATGGGTCGCACGCCTAGGGCGTGATGACCTCGACGTTGCCGCTTTCGGCGTTCGGCATAGAGTCGGCCAGACGCTGCGCTTCTTCGATAAGCGTTGCAACGATTTCACTCTCAGGAACGGTCTTGATGACTTCGCCCTTGACAAAAATCTGACCTTTGCCATTACCAGAAGCAACACCGAGGTCAGCTTCGCGAGCTTCTCCAGGTCCGTTGACGACACAACCCATGACTGCCACGCGGAGCGGAACCGTCACGTGCTTGAGGCCCTCTGTGACGTCGTTGGCCAGCGTGTAGACGTCAACCTGAGCACGACCACAGCTTGGGCAGGAAACGATTTCAAGTTTGCGTTCGCGCAGGTTCAGCGACTGCAGAATCTGCAGACCAACCTTGACCTCTTCTGCCGGCGGAGCAGAGAGCGATACGCGAATCGTGTCGCCGATTCCCTCACCGAGCAGAATGCCGAAGGCGGTAGCCGACTTGATCGTTCCTTGGAACGCAGGGCCAGCCTCGGTTACACCCAAGTGGAGGGGCCAGTCACCGCGCTCAGCGAGCAAGCGATAAGCCTTGACCATGACAACCGGGTCGTTGTGCTTGACCGAAATCTTGAAGTCGTGGAAATCGTGCTCTTCGAACAGGCTCGCCTCCCACACAGCGCTTTCGACGAGAGCTTCGGGTGTTGCCTTGCCGTACTTCTCGAGCAGGCGAGGGTCGAGCGAACCGGCGTTGACACCTATTCGCAGGCTGACATCCGCCGCCTTTGCGCGCTTGGCGATTTCGGCAACCTGGTCATCGAACTTGCGAATATTGCCGGGGTTGACGCGCACGGCCGCGCATCCGGCGTCAATGGCGGCGAAGACGTAATTCGGCTGGAAGTGAATGTCCGCGATAACCGGAATCTGGCTCTTCTTGGCGATGATCGGCAGAACTTCGGCGTCATCGCGACTCGGAACGGCCACACGAACGATGTCGCAACCGCTCGCGGTGAGTTCAGCAATTTGCTGCAGGGTGGCGTTGATGTCGGTCGTGGGAGTGGTCGTCATTGACTGCACGCTCACAGGAGCGTTGCCACCGACGAGCACCTTTCCGACCTTGATCTGACGCGAGGCGCGTCGGGGAGCGAGAGTCTCAGGGACTTTTGGCATTCCAAGATTTACTGCAGGCACGATGCCAGCCTAGTGAACTCGGCAGGCAGACCGTAGCGATTCGGTTAGCCGAAAATTGAGACCGGCTTAACGATGTCTGCGTAGATCAGAAGGGCACTCATCGCCATCAGTGCAACCATCACGACGAACGTCAACGGCATCAAAACCGAAGCATCGAAGGGCCCCGGGTCTGCTTTGCGACGAAGCTTCGCCCAGCCGCGACGGATGCCCTCCCACAGTGCTCCGGCGATGTGCCCGCCATCGAGAGGCAGAAGCGGGATGAGGTTGAAAACAAACAGCGCGATGTTGAGCGAGGCAAGCAACCCAATGAGAGTCGCTGCCTTGCTGGCGAGATCGACACGATCGGTGCTGGCAATCTCACCGGCAACACGGCCGATACCGACAACGCTGATAGGACCATCAACCTGTCGAGGTGCGGAGCTGAAAGCGGCCTGCCCGACATCACTCATGCGAGCCGGCAAGTTAGCGATGAGGTTGACCGTGCCGCCGATTGTCTCGCCCATGACCGGGAATACTTCGGTAACCGGCTGTGGAATCAAACCGGTCGTGGGCGCGATACCAATGAAGCCAACCATTTCAGTTTTGACTTTGCCATCAGCACCGTAAACCGGCTTGCCCTGGGCATCAACAACGTAACGCTGAGCAGCCGTGGGCGTGACAGGGATGGTCAAAGTCTCACCATTACGCAGAATCTCAAACTGCAGGGTCTTGCCTGCTGAGTTGTGAATGATGTCGGTGTTGCTGTTCCACGAGGACTGCTTGACGCCGTCAATCGCCACGATTGTGTCACCAGGCTTGAGACCAGCTTTTGCACCGGGTGCCAGCGGGTCTTTAGCGGTACATGTCTGTTGTGACGACGTAATCGGAATCACGCACTGCGAAACCGAAGCAAGGGTGGTGGTTGCACCAGCTTTGCCAAATGAGGTGAGCACGATCGCCAACAACACGAAGCCGAGAATCAAGTTCATAACCGGGCCACCGGCCATCACGACGATGCGCTTCCAGATGGGAAGACGATAGAAAGCGCGCGACTCGTCGAAACCGTCGAGCGATTCAGCGTTGGACTCACGAGCATCCGCCACGATCTTGGAGAAGAAGCCACGAATGCCACGCTTTGCCTGTGCAGCCTCAGCTTTTTTACCCGCGGGCGACTCGCTCGGGTACATGCCAGCGATCGAGATGAATCCGCCGAGGGGAATGGCCTTCAGACCGTACTCGGTTTCACCGACCTGCTTGGAGAAGATTTTGGGGCCGAAACCGATGAAGTACTTGCTCACCGGCACCTTGAAAATCTTGGCCGGAATGAGGTGGCCGAGCTCGTGGAGTCCGATTGAGAATGCCAGACCGACGAGAAAGAGAACAATGCCGAGAATGAAGAGCCAGGTAGAAGTCACACTCGAACCCTAGGAGGCACGTCTGACAATTAGCTGGTCGGCGGATGTGCGTGCGGTGAGTTCCGCCTCGAGCACTGCCTCGCGCGTCATTTCACGCGCAGGCACATGTTCATCGACGACGCCTCGAACAACATCCAAGATGTCGAGGTATCCGATCGCTCCCGCGTGGAACGCGTGCACGGCTTGCTCGTTGGCGGCGTTGAAAACTGCCGGATAAGTGCTGCCGGCTGTGCCAACCTGCTTGGCCAAAGCCACCGCAGGGAACGCTTCCTCGTCGAGGGGTTCGAACGTCCAAGCAGAAGCCTTCGTCCAGTCGAGAGGCACTCCCACACCGGCAACACGGTGCGGCCAATCAAGACCCAGAGCAATCGGCAGGCGCATATCAGGCGGCGAAGCTTGAGCGATTGTCGAACCGTCAACGAACTCAACCATCGAGTGAACGATCGATTGCGGGTGCACCGTGACGTCAATGCGATCAAACGGAATATCGAACAACAGGTGCGCCTCAATAACCTCGAGGCCTTTATTGACCAGAGTCGACGAGTTCGTTGTGACAACCACACCCATGTCCCAGGTCGGATGCGCGAGGGCCTGCTGCGGGGTCACCGAAGCCAGCTCGGCTCGGCTGCACCCGCGAAACGGGCCACCCGATGCAGTAAGCACCAAACGACGAACCTCAGCATGCGTGCCAGAGCTCAGGCACTGCGCAATCGCACTGTGCTCGGAATCGACCGGAACAATCTGCCCGGGCTTTGCCAGCGAGGTAACGAGGGAGCCGCCAACGATGAGGCTCTCTTTATTCGCGAGCGCAAGTGTTGCTCCAGACTCGAGTGCGGCGATGGTCGGACCGAGGCCGACCGACCCCGTGATGCCATTAAGTACGACATCGGCTTCCACCGACCGGACAAGCGTCTCAGCGTCCTGCGCGCCCAGAGCAACATTGCGAACACCGAATTCGGCTGCCTGAGCATCCACCATGTCGCGGTTAGAACCGGCGGCCAGGCCAACAATCTCGAACCGGTCAGGGTTCGCGCGAATGACATCGAGGGCCTGAGTACCGATGGACCCCGTGGAACCGAGAATAAGAACGCGCCGCACGTTCACTATCTTGTCACCTACGAAAGCCCTGCGGGCTCGTAAACTGTAGGCATGACTACGCCTGTTGATTTCAGTACTCACCCGCAGGAACGCAAGATCGTTACCGCGATCCCAGGACCCAAGTCGCAGGCGATGCATGACCGACGTAAATCCGTTGTCTCTAACGGTGTTGGTGCAGCACTTCCGGTCTACATCGAGAGCGCTCACGGCTCGATTGTTGTCGACATCGACGGCAACCAGTTCATCGACATGGCCTCGGGTATTGGTGTCACCACGATCGGTCACACCGACCCCGCCGTCGTGGATGCTGTGCAGAACCAGGTCGCAAACTTTACGCACACCTGCTTCACCGTCACGCCCTACGAAGACTATGTTCGCGTAGCTGAGCTGCTGGTCAAGCACACCCCCGGCAATCACGCTAAGAAGGTCATGCTGACGAACTCTGGCGCAGAGGCCGTGGAGAACGCCATCAAGATTGCTCGCAAGTTCACCGGCAAGAACGCCGTGGGTGTTCTCGACCACGCGTACCACGGTCGCACCAACATGACCATGGCCATGAACTTCAAGAACTCCCCCTACGCGACCGGCTACGGCTCGCTCGGCACCGCGGTGTTCCGCGCTCCGAGCTCGTACCCCTACCTCGATGGCCTCAGCGGAGAAGAAGCCGCGAAGCGCACCATCTGGTACTTCGAAAAGCAGGTGGGCGCAGCTGATCTCGCCTGCATCTTCGTCGAGCCCATTCAGGGTGAGGGCGGATTCATGGTTCCGGCAGATGGCTATCTCAACGCCCTGCAGGCTTGGTGCACCGAGAACAACGTGGTCTTCATTGCTGACGAGGTTCAGGCTGGTATCGCTCGCTCGGGTGCATACTTCGCCAGTGAAACTTTTGGCTTTGTTCCTGACCTCATCACCACCGCAAAGGGCATTGCCGGCGGTATGCCGCTAGCAGGTGTTGTTGGTCGCGCCGACATCATGGATGCGTCGCACCCTGGCGGCCTGGGTGGCACTTTCGGCGGAAACCCTGTCTCTTGCGCGGCAGCTGTTGCTGTTTTCGACCAGATCGAAAAAGAGGGCCTGCTCGCCGAAGCACGCCGCGTCGAGAAGGTTCTCGGTGGAGGTCTTCGTGATCTGCAAGCCAAGCACCCCATCATCGGCGAGGTTCGCGGTAAGGGCGCAATGATCGCCATCGAGCTCGTACAGCCCGGCACGAAAGAGCCGAACCCACAGGCGGTCACCTCAATCATCAAGTACTGCTTCGAGCGCGGCGTGCTGCTGCTCAACGCTGGAACGAACTACAACGTCATCCGCTTCCTGCCGAGTGTCAAGACCAGCGACGAGCTTCTCGCCGATGTTCTGAGCGTTCTCGACGAAGCAATCAGCGCGCTCTAGTCCGGCACGAGCATGGAAACTCTGCGCCCTGACGAGTGCGTCGAACTCGCCGTCGTCGAGCGCAGCGGGTTCGTCGAGTCACGTCACATCGGCGCTCTTGTCGTTCTTGGACCGGAGGGCGACACCCTGCTGAGCATGGGTAACCCCAACGCGCTCGTCTATGGTCGTTCCGCTCTCAAACCTTTTCAAGCGACCGCGATTATCTCCAGCGGCGTAAACCTGAATGGTGAATACGCAGCGATTGTAACTGCCAGCCACACCGGCACCGACGCTCACGTTCGACTCGTACGTCAGCTTCTCGCCGGCGCAGGGCTCACCGCGGATGCCTTGGCTTGCCCGGCAGACTGGCCCGGCGATCTGAAGGCGCAAGACGAACTCGTTTTGCGCGGCGAAGGCAAGAACCCGATCTACATGAATTGCTCGGGCAAGCACGCGGGAATGCTGTTGGCGAGTGTGGCGAACGGATGGCCCACCGATGGATACCTCGACCCCGCACATCCCATGCAAAAGAAGGTCGTCGAGGTCATCGAGCGCTTCACTGGCGAGAAGATTTCACACAGTGGCGTCGACGGATGCGGCGCACCCGTGCACGCCATCTCCTTGACCGGCCTTGCCAATGGAATTCGTGCGATTGCACAGGCCACACCAGACTCCCCCTTTGGCATTTACCGAGCTGCGGCAGCCGTTGCGCAAGGAATTCGCCGTCACGGCTGGGTCATCGAGGGCCCCGGTGGCAACGACACCATCGTGATTGAACGGCTGGGCTTGCTGGCTAAACAGGGCGCCGAAGGCGTCATGGTGATTGCCACCGACAACGGCACTACGGTCGCGCTCAAAGTACTCGACGGAAACCTGCGCGTGGCATCAATCGTGGGCCTACACGCCCTGGCTAAAGCCGGAGCGGTCTCACTCTCTGACATCAACCTGATCTCTCGCGATCTGCACCTCGACGTGCTCGGCGGCGGTCGCCCCATCGGTGAGATTCGGGCCACGCTTACCGTTTCCTAACGCAACGGCCAGCTGTCTTGTCCAAGATTTGGTGAAGATACTCCGCTAAACCGGCGCACTCCCAGAAAACTTTTCGCACCTGCTGGTTGACTAGTAGGTGATGAAAAAGAGTTGGTTGGTTCGCGCGATTGTGACGGTGGCAGCCACCGTGGCAACCGTTCTTGTGGCGACCCCAGCTCAGGCAGCAATCAACACCTCCGACGGTTTTGACGTTTCCTGGGCTCAGTGCGGTCAAACACTGCCTCGACCAGGCGCCTTCAGCATCATTGACGTCGACGGTGGTCGGCCATTTGCGACAAACTCCTGCCTCACTTCACAAATCTCGTGGGCGAAGGCCGGTGGCAGCCAGATTCAGCTTTACGCCAACACGGCGAACCCCGGTGGGCCGACCCTGATTCGCCATGTTCAAGGTTCTAGTTCTACCTCGAATTACAACTTCAGCAACTGGCCCTCAAACCCGACCGCGTATGACGCGTCAACGAATCCGCGCCCATGTGTCGAAAACCTTGCCACAACGGACGTTTATGAATCTGACACGGTCGACTGCGCCTATGACTACGGCTACCAGGGTGCTCGTTCAAGCTACGAGCGAGCGGCAGCAGCGTTTAGATCAGCCGGCTTGAGCTACACCCCTCGCTCGGTGAACTGGTGGCTCGATCTCGAAGTTGCCTATGCCTGGGATGTCTACGCCAACACCTGGCGCGGTTTTGACCCGGAATTTTCGCACCCGAACGATGCCAACCTCAGCCGGGCTGAAATGGATGCCCGCAATCAGGCAT
>JBDKLU010000113.1:0-5256 GCA_039795475.1 Actinomycetota bacterium
GTCACCAACAAGACCGTGCCCAAGATGAGCCTGCTCGCCCCCGCGCAAGACGGTGGCCTGCTCAGCACCCGCACCTTCATTCCGCACCGCGTACACGAATCCATCGGCGTACTCGGTGCTGTCTCGGTCGCAACCGCGTGCATGCTCGATGGCAGCGTCGCCGCCAAGATCGCCGGACTCGAAACCATCGGCTCGAGCCTCGAGGTTGAGGTCGAGCACCCCACCGGGTTCTTCACCGTCTCGATGGAAGTCGACATGTCGTCTGGCACTCCAGTCGTCACCAAATCTGCACTACTTCGCACCGCCCGCATGCTCATGTCGGGTTCCGTTTATGTCCTCGAATCCGCTTGGGAGAACAAGTAAATGATCATCGACTGCCACGGTCACTACACGACCGCACCCGAGGCACACAACCAGTGGCGCATCGACCAGCTCGCTGCGTTCAAGGCGGGCCAGCCCTCGCCTGCCTACCCCGAAATCTCGGATGAGGTCATCATCGAGTCGATCGAGAAGAACCAGCTCAAGCTCATCCAGGAGCGCGGCTCAGACCTCACGATCTTCTCGCCACGCGCATCCGCGATGGGCCACCACGAGGGTGACCAGCGCATCAGCCTGGAATGGACCGTTGCGTGCAACAACCTGATCAAGCGTGTTGTTGACCTGTTTCCCGACACATTCGTCGGTGTGGCTCAGCTCCCCCAGTCGCCCGGTGCTGACCTGACTGCAACCATCGCCGAGATGGAACGCTGCATCAACGAGCTCGGCTTCATCGGCGTAAACCTCAACCCCGACCCCAGCGGCGGAATGTGGCAGACCAAGCCACTGACCGACAAGTCGTGGTACCCGCTCTACGAGAAGATGGTCGAGCTCGACGTGCCCGCCATGATTCACGTTTCGGCCAGCTGCAACGAGAACTTCCACGCGACCGGCGCTCACTACATGAATGCCGACACCACCGCGTTTATGCAGTTGATTCAGGGCGACCTGTTCGGTGACTTCCCGACACTTCGATTCATCATCCCTCACGGTGGTGGAGCTGTTCCCTACCACTGGGGTCGCTACCGCGGTCTGGCAGACATGCTCAAGCAGCCGAACCTGTCGACCCACCTGATGAACAACGTGTTCTTCGACACCTGCGTTTACCACCAGCCCGGCATCGACCTGCTGGTCAACGTCATCGACAACAAGAACATCCTGTTCGGTTCGGAGATGATCGGTGCCGTTCGCGGTATCGATCCGACCACCGGTCAGTACTTCGATGACACCAAGCGCTACATTGACGCCGCCGCAATCAGCGACGCCGAGCGCGCAGCCATCTTCGAGGGGAACACCCGCACCGTATTCCCCCGCCTGAACAAGAAACTCGTGGAGGCAGGCAAATGAGCCCAGCATTCGTCAAAGACGCCGACTGGCTCGATTGGCACCCCAACCCCAGCAAGCCGAACTTCAAGGTACCCGCTGGCGCGGTAGACGCACACTGCCACGTGTTCGGCCCTGGCGACACCTTCCCGTTCGCTCCTGAGCGCAAATACACACCCTGCGACGCGAGCTGGGAACAGCTGTTCGCACTGCGTGACTTCCTTGGCTTCGAGAAGAACGTCGTTGTTCAGGCAACGTGCCACGGCTCTGACAACTCGGCTCTTCTCGATGTTCTCGAGCGCGCCGGTGGCAAGGCACGCGGTGTCGTCACCGTCAAGCCAGATATCTCGGTTGAAGAACTCGAGCGCATGCACGCCCTCGGTGTGCGTGGTGTTCGATTCAACTACGTCAAGCGCCTTGTCGACCCGAAGCCGGATGACTACTACCGCGAGATCATCGAGAAGATTCGCCCGCTCGGGTGGCACGTCGTGCTCTACTTCGAACCCGCCGACCTGCGTGAGAAGAAGGATTTCTTCAACTCACTGAACATCCCCCTCGTCATCGACCACATGGGTCGCCCTGACGTCACCAAGTCTGTCGAGAATGAAGAATTCGAGATGTTCCTCGATTTCATGCGCGGCAACCCCGATGTCTGGTGCAAGGTCAGCTGCCCCGACCGTCTCACGGTCAGCGGCTCGCCCCTGTACGCGGATGTCGTTCCGTTCGCCAAGAAGATCGTCGAGGAGTTCCCCGACCGTGTTCTCTGGGGAACTGACTGGCCCCACCCGAACATGAAGAAAGAGATGCCCGATGACGGCATCCTCGTCGACTATGTTCCGTCGATCGCGACGACACCGGCGCTGCAGGAAAAACTGCTCGTCACCAACCCGAACAACCTGTACTGGAGCTAATCATGAAGCCCAATTTCGAACCGTTCAAGGACATCCCCGGCACCACGATCTTCACGATCGAGAAGGCGCGCGAAGGATTCCACCTCAACCAGTTCTGCATGAGCCTGCGCACCGAAGAAAACCGCAAGCGTTTTCTCGCTGACGGCCCGGCGTACCTCGCCGAGTGGGACATGACGGATGAGCAGAAGCAGGCCGTGATCGACCGCGACTTCCAAAAGATGCTCGACCTCGGTGGCAACGTCTACTTCCTGTCGAAGATTTTCGCTTCGGAAGGCATGTCGTACGTGCAGGCCGTGAGCACCATGACGGACATGACCGCGGATGAGTACCAGGCGATGATGGTGGCCGGCGGCCGCGACATCGAAGGATGGCGCTCGAAGAAGGAACGAGGAGAAGCCTAATGGGCAAGATTGTTGCTGGAATTGCCACCAGCCACGTACCCGCAGTGGGTCACGCGGTTGACGCAGGTAAAGAGAACGAGCCTTACTGGGCTCCGATGTTCGCTGGCTACGAATTCTCGAAGCAGTGGGCGAAAGACAACCCCGCAGATGTCGACATCATCGTCTACAACGACCACGCGTCGTACTTCGGCATGGAGATCATGCCCACTTTCGCGATGGGGATCGCCGACAACTACGCAATCTGTGACGAAGGCTACGGCCGTCGCCCGATTCCAGACGTCAAGGGCGCTCCTGAACTCTCGACCCACATCGCAGCTTCGCTGATCACCGACGACTTCGACATGACGATTCTGAACGTGCTCGAAGTTGACCATGGTCTGACCGTTCCGATGTCGCTGATGTATGGCACTCCCGAGGAATGGCCCACCAAGGTCATCCCGCTTCCGGTCAACGTGGTGATGAACCCGCAGCCCTCGGGCGAGCGTTGCCTCGCACTCGGCAAGGCAATCAAGCGCGCGGTTGAGAGCTTCGACGGCGATGTCAAGGTTCGCATCTGGGGAACCGGCGGCATGAGCCACCAGATTCAGGGAGCCCGTGCCGGTCTGATCAACCTCCCCTGGGACATCCAGTTCATGGATGACCTGATCAACCAGCCCGAAGTGCTGCAATACAAGCCACACCTCGAGTACATGATTGAGGCCGGCTCTGAGGGCGTTGAGCTCATCATGTGGCTGATCATGCGTGGCGCACTCGGCGACAAGGTCAACGAGGTCTACCGCTTCAACCACGTGCCCGCATCGAACACTTCGGTCGGCCACCTGATTCTCACCCCCAAGGAAGACTAAGAATGACTGTAAATCTCGCTGTTGTTGGCCTCGGTGCCTTCGGTCAAAAGCACCTCGATGCCCTGGCCAACATCCCTGACGCGAAGATTGCGTACGTCGCACACAGCCGCCAGAACATCGCTGACGAGGTTGCTGAAAAGTACGGTGCAAAGGCTGGTTTTGACAGCTACACCGAACTGCTCAAGCAGCCTGACCTCGACGGTGTTCTGCTGGCAACGCCGACTCAAATGCACCACGCACAGACCGTTGAAGGTCTGCGCGCTGGCAAGCACGTCATGGTTGAAATCCCGATGGCCGACAACCTCGCTGGCGTTCAAGAGATCGTGAACGTTGCTGCTGAAACCGGCAAGGTTGCCATGGCTGGTCACACCCGCCGCTTCAACCCCTCGCACCAGTACGTACACAACCTCATCACCGCTGGTGACTTCAACATTCAGCAGATGGACGTTCAGACGTACTTCTTCCGTCGCACGAACATGAACGCCATGGGCAACCCGCGCTCCTGGACCGACCACCTGTTGTGGCACCACGCCGCTCACACGGTTGACCTGTTCGCGTACCAGACCGGCGAGAAGATCGTGAAGGCTAACGCCATTCAGGGCCCCAAGCACCCTGAGCTCGGCATCGCGATGGATATGTCGATTCAGCTCAAGACCGAATCGGGCAAAATCTGCACCCTGTCGCTCTCGTTCAACAACGATGGCCCACTGGGCACCTTCTTCCGCTACATCGGTGACACCAACACGTACATCGCTCGCTACGACGACCTGTTTACGGGCAAAGAAGAGCAGATCGATGTTTCTGGTGTAGCCGTATCGATGAACGGAATCGAATTGCAGGATCGCGAATTCGTTGCCGCCATCAAGGAGGGCCGCGAGCCCAACTCGAGCGTGGCTCAGGTTTTGCCCTGCTACGTCGTTCTCGACGAACTGCAGCAGCAACTCGAGTACTAATTCAGTACCTATTCGCTGCTGCCCCACAAGCACAAAGCGCCAGTCCCCGCATGGACTGGCGCTTTGTTCGTTAAGTATGTCTACTTTGTGTGCGGAATCTTTTTGCCGTGCATGATGCGACCGTGGTTGAACTGGATGGGCGCCAGCATGGTCGACTCGTAACCACTCTCACTGAGCATCTCAAGAACGTTTTGCATCTCCATCTGGAGGGGCTTGAAGTTCTTGGATGTCGACGCAAGCGAGGCCTTGATCGAGGCAGCTGAACTGCCGTCAAACTCGCGAAGCACCTCGTCGAAGGCCCAGTCCTGCATTCCGAGGGTTTCGGCAGCCCAGAGCGTATCGATGACCGCGTTGGAGATACCCTCGACGAGCAAGCTACGCAACAGGGCACGAGCGGCTGCGTCGCCGGGCACGGCAGACACCACATCGACGGTGATCGGCAGGCCGGAGAGGGCATCCGCCAGCTTCTGGGTGGCTGGGCCGGAGGCACTCAGTGCGAGTTCTGGGTCAGCTTCACTGCCACTGACTGCGAGCGAACCGTCAACAAACATGCCTTCTGGAAAGTTGGTCGCGAGCGAGCGCTTGGTGCTCGGGGTTGCCTGGTTCAGATCCGCGTAGATGGCACCTGAATCAGAAATGAGCGCTGCGACCTCTCGCGCGGTCTTGAGCGCCTGCATAGGCGAAGTGAGGGAGAGCACAACATCGGCGCCCGAAACCGCCTCAGCGAGTGACTCAGCGAGGCTCACACCCGGTAGGCGACGCACGGATGCGTCGAAGCCGATGACGT
>JBDKLU010000114.1:0-6333 GCA_039795475.1 Actinomycetota bacterium
CTCGGGCGATGCGCCGGGGTAGGTCGACAAAATCGCGAGCTGCGGGAAGTTGATGGACGGGGCTAGCTCTTGCTTGAGCCCCGTCAGGGCGATGCCTCCGAAGATGGCAACAACAACGGCAACAAGGGCGATGAGTGCCTTGTTCTTCATGGACGCGACAGCGAAAATATGCACGAAAAGAAGTCTCTCACCGGGCATCTGCATTCACCTATTCGATGCACACGGCAAATTCTCAGGTTTGGCGATTAGACGCAAACCCACCCCGCGCGAATGCGTGTGAACCCCAGACCGGAGTATTCTCGACCCTCGTGAGTAATCAGCATGAAGATGAGCTAGAACCTCCCGAGGAAATCAAGTCTGCGAAGCACTGGATCATCGGTGAACCGCTGCCGACAACCAAGCTTGAGGGTGAGCTTCTACCCAAGAAGATCGCTCTGCCCATCTTCGCCAGCGACGCTCTGTCGTCGGTTGCGTATGCCCCTCAAGAGCTCATCATCATCCTGCTCATGGGCGGTCTCGCGTTTCTCGCTTTTGCTCCGTGGATCGCTGCAGCCGTCATCCTGCTGATGCTCGTCGTCGTCGCCAGCTACCGTCAGCTCATCAAGGCGTACCCGTCAGGTGGTGGCGACTACGAGGTCGCCAGGAAGAACATCGGCGAATGGGCGGGTATGACCGTCGCCGCCGCGCTGCTCGTCGACTACGTCATGACCGTTGCGGTGTCGGTGGCCGCTGGCGTCGACAACTTGATCTCTGCCCTGCCGTTCCTCAACGAGTGGCGCGTGGCACTCGCCGTCGGATTCGTTGTTTTGCTCGCAGGGATGAACCTGCGCGGTGTTCGCGAGTCTGGCAAGGCTTTTGCCATTCCGACCTACCTCTTTATTGGTTCCGTCGCGGTCATGATCATCACTGGTCTCATTCGCACCATCTTGGGTGATGCTCCTGTTGCCGAGTCAGCGCAGTACGCAGTAGAAGGCGAGAACATCGCCCAAGCCGCACTCGTGCTTCTTCTTCTTCGTTCATTTGCAAGTGGATGCTCGGCCCTCACCGGTGTCGAAGCAATTGCGAACGGCGTGCCGGCTTTCCGCAAGCCCAAGATCAACAACGCGCGTACGACTCTTGCGCTCATGGGTGGCATCGCTGTCACACTTTTCGCCGGTCTTGTCACGCTGGCACTCGTCTCGGGTGTTCACTACGTCGAGAACGCATGCCACCTCATCGGCTTCCAAAACTGTGAAACGACGCCCCAGCGCAGCCTGATCGCTCAAATCGCTGCTGCCACCTTCGGCAATAATTCGCTGCTCTTCTTCGTTGTTCAAGCAGCGACCGCGCTCGTGCTGTTGCTGGCTGCTAACACCGCATTCAACGGATTCCCGTTGCTCGGCTCGGTGCTTGCCCACGACGGATACGCACCCAAGGCACTTGAAACCCGTGGTGACCGCCTCATCTACTCGAACGGTGTCATCGCCCTTGCGCTGACCGCCATCACGGTGCTTCTGGTCTTCCAGGCCAACCTCACCCAGCTCATCCAGCTGTACGTGCTCGGTGTATTCATTTCGTTCACACTCGGCCAGACCGGCATGGTTCGTCACTGGCTTCGTTTGCTCAAGACCAAACCAGAGAATCCGGGAAGCATTCGATTCTCGATGGCGATCAACATCACCGGTGCAATCTTCACCGGAATCGTTCTCATCGTGGTCACCATCACCAAGTTCACTCACGGTGCGTACATCGTCTTCATCATCATGCCGATTCTGTACATCCTGATGATGGGTGTGAACCGGTACTACCGTGACGTTGCAAAAGAGATTTCACTCGACGCAGATGTGAAGTTCGGCAAAGAAGGTGACCACGCCATCGTGCTCGTGGGCAAGATCCAAAAGCCGGTACTCAAAGCTCTCGACTACGCGATTGCTGCTCGTCACGACAGCCTCGAAGCAGTGCACATCTCAGTCAACGAAGTTGCGACCGCAGCGCTCGAGCTCGACTGGATTCGTCACAACATTCACGTTCCGTTGCACATCATCAACTCGCCGTACCGCGACTTGAGCTGGCCGCTCGTCGAGCACATTCGTGAGCACCAGGCCGAGCACGGTTCCGAAATTGTCACCGTCTACTTGCCGCAGTACATCGTGGGTCACTGGTGGGAGCACGTGCTGCACAACCACCGCGCCAACCGCCTGCGCAACAAGCTCATGCTCGAGCACGGTGTGACCATCGCTCTCGTGCCGTGGCGTCTCGACTCCTCCGACCTGCTGTACGGCCGTCGTTCAAGGCCACTGCCTGGTCAGACTCGACGCGGTGAGCCGGTAATGACGACCGCTCGCATTCCGCTGCCACCGGCATCGGGCACAGGTCCGATTGAGGTCCAACCGAAGCGCGTTACCCGCAAGAGCTCCCCTCAGGCTCCGGGCAAGCCTGCCAAGGATTCCGAGAAGTAAGTAGGTAGCGTGCGTAACTTCGTCGCCGTGTTCGTCGGCGGGATGCTCGGCACCGCCGCGCGCTTCGGTGTCGATTCGCTTTTCCCGCACAGCATTACCGAGCCGTCGTGGAACACGATCATCGTGAACGTCGTTGGATCGTTCGCTTTGGGCATGCTCACCGGCACACTGTGGATTCGCCCCTCCACCCCGGCGTGGCTGAAGGCGGGTCTGGGCGCGGGAGTGCTCGGGTCGTTCACCACTTTTTCGGCTGTTGCACTCGGCACCTCGATGGCCGTGATGTCTGGGCACTTCGAGGTAGCAATCATCGACCTTGGCTTCGCGCTCATCTGGGGTCTGCTCGCAGCGATTCTCGGTATCTTCGTCGGAACCAAATTCTTTAACAACCCGCGTCCCGGAGCAGTCATCGTGGATGAGGGGGTCGACCTGTGAACCCGTGGCTGACCTTCGCATGCGTACTCGTCGCCGGCGGCGTGGGAGCTGTGGCTCGGTACTCGCTTCAGCGAGCGCTGCCTGAGAAGGGCACGGGCATCCCTCGTGCGGTGTTGATCGTTAACATGTTCGGATCACTGCTCGCTGGTGCGACCGCTGGCGCCATGGTCGACGGCAAACTCGACACTGCGTTCGGAGTGATCGTCATCACCGGGCTGTGCGGTGGACTCACCACCTTCAGCACGTTCGCCGTTGAAACGATGGAGCTATTCCGCGTCGATGCCTGGAAGTCGGGCTATCTGAACATCCTGATCACGTTTGTCGGTGGCGTCGGACTCGCAACGGTGGGGTTTGTCCTCACCCGCGCGGTTCTCTAAACGCCAAAGTGCTAGACTCGCCCTCAGACTTTTCGATATTAATCGGCACTTCGCAGATGCAATCTGCGAACGAGAAATGTGAAGGGGTCCCGCATGGGGCGTGGCCGTCAAAAAGCGAAGCACACCAAAGTGGCTCGCGAACTCAAGTACTCAAGCCCAGACATGAACCTGTCTGCACTCGAGCGTGAACTCGGAACTTCTTCTGCCTCGACCGAGGGCGAAGAGTACGTCGACAAGTGGGCGGACTACGCCGATGACGACTTCGACGACGAACCGGAAGAAAATCCCGAAGCGGTTTAGTTCTTTTTCGTCACGCGCTTCTTAGCTGAAGCCGCGGCTTTTGTAGCCTTCTTCTTTGCCTGCGTGGCAACAACACCGGCCTTCTGCTTGGCCACATTAGAGGCAACCTTGGCTTTGGCTTGTGCCTTCTGCGATACCTTGTTGACCTTGCTCTTTGCGGCGTTCACGCGTGGGGTGTCGGGCAAGATGTTTCCCCAGCGCGGGTGGGCAATCGCGTCACGGGCAAGGTAGCGCATTCCGTATCCCTGCAGCACGGTGACCACGAGAAGAGCGATGGTTCCGCCGAGGGTCATGGCTGCGATGGCGACAAAAATCTTGACGTCTTCACCGCGGGTAAGAAGCGTGAACAGACCAAAGATCAATGCGCCGATCAGCCACGATCCGCCAGTGATTGCAATCCAGCGCCAGGCACCTCGGATGCGGTAGCGAAGCACGCGGGTCTGAACGTAAGGGAACACAGCCAGAACGCCAAGCAAAAAGATGGCGGCAATGATGGCGACCACGATATTGCTGAAGTCTGGTGTTACGAAGAAGCCCGGGATGAGCGCGATCATCCAGAGCGCACCCGTTCCGAGTGCGGTCACGAGAACCCACTGCTTGCCGGGAACCGAAACGCTCGTCTTGCGAAGCGCGAGAGCCTGACCAAAACCAATAAGCGCGCCCTGCAAGAGTCCGGCAGCTGCGTAAGCGAAGTACTGAATGAAACCAATCCAGTTGTCGAGCACGCTAATCATGGCGACGACACTGAGCGGCACAAAACTTGCCGCGTTCATGACCAGGCTGAACGATGTCCAGCGAAGGATCGTGAAAGGTTTAGTGGCTGCCATAGGAGCCCACCAATCGAACGGCGCCTCCGTCGACACCCTTTGCGCCCTGCTCGAATCCTTCGAAGTCGCGAGCTGCGGTCGAAACCATGCCGACGACCCACGACTCGATGCCGAGTTCGATGAGGCGGTGAGTGACAGCGGATGCGCTCGCTCCGTCAACGACGGCGAACATTCCGATGCCCAGGTTCCAGGTGCCTTCGGTGCTTTCGAGGCTCTCGCCCGAGAGGTCGGTGAGCACGCGGAAGACATCGAGCGGCGACCAGGTAGAGCGGTCGACTTCAACCCATGAGCCAACGGGCAGCACACGAGCGAGGTTTGCCGCGATGCCTCCCCCGGTGACGTGGCTGAGCGAGTGAACAGCCGGGCCAACCTTTTCGTCGGCGAGCAGCTCGACAAGTGGGCCGGTGTACAGGCGGGTGGGCTCGAGCAAAACCTCACCGACAACACCGCCAAACTCTGCCGAGGTGTCGCTGTAGTTGATCTTGTTCTCGGCGAGGATGTGGCGCACGAGCGAGTAGCCGTTCGAGTGCAGACCACTGGATGCCATTGCGATAACAACGTCTCCGTTGCGAACCTTTTCGGCACCGAGCATTGCATCAGCTTCGACAACACCGGTGGCCGCACCGGCAACGTCGTAGTCATCGACACCAAGCAGGCCGGGGTGTTCAGCGGTCTCGCCACCGACGAGAGCGGTGCCGGTAGCTGCACAGGCATCCGCGATGCCCTTGACGATCGAGGCGATGCGCTCGGGGTACACCTTGCCACAGGCGATGTAGTCAGTCATAAACAGGGGACGAGCACCACATACGATGATGTCGTCGACAACCATGCCGACGAGGTCTTGACCGATGGTGTCGTGCTTGTCGAGCGCCTGAGCGATGGCCACCTTGGTGCCCACGCCATCCGTGCTGGTTGCAAGCAGCGGGCGCTTGAAGTCTTTGAGAATCGACACATCGAAGAGGCCGGCGAACCCGCCGACTCCACCGAGCACCTCGGGAGTGTGGGTTGCCTTGACGGCTGCCTTCATGAGTTCGACAGCGCGGTCGCCCGCCGCTGTATCGACACCGGCGCGAGCGTAAGAATTCTCAGTCATCACGGCAATTCTATCGGCGCGCGAATGTGTCAGACTTAGGGAGGCTCGATTTGACCCGCTCAGCCTTCTTATCCGGAACGGAATTCTTGATCTGACATGTGTGGAATCGTCGGAATCGTCTCTACCGAACCGGTAAACCAGCAGATTTATGACGCGCTGCTTCTTCTGCAGCACCGCGGTCAAGACTCCACCGGTATTGCCACCACCGAGGGCAAGCACATCCACCAGTTCAAGACCAAGGGTCAGGTGCGCGAGGGATACCGCACCCGCGACATGCGATCGCTGCTGGGAAACATCGGCCTTGGTCACGTTCGCTACGCAACGGCAGGTGCCGCAAAGAACGAAGAAGAGGCGCAGCCGTTTTACGTGAACGCGCCATACGGAATCGTTCTCGTTCACAACGGCAACCTCACCAACACGCGTGAACTGCAGGATGACCTGTTCCGCGTTGACCGCCGTCACGTCAACACCTCGAGCGACACCGAGCTGCTGCTCAACGTGCTGGCCACCGAGCTTCAGTCGCAGATTTCTGGTCTCGACCTCGACCCCGACCAGCTGTTCAACGCGGTTGCCAACGTGCACAAGCGCGTTGAGGGTTCGTACGCGGTCATCGCTCTGATTGCCGGTCACGGTCTGCTCGCGTTCCGCGACCCGTTCGGCATTCGCCCGCTCATCCTCGGAAAGCGCGTCGAAGAAAACGGCACCACTGACTGGGTTGTTGCCTCTGAGTCGCTCGTGCTCGAGTCGGCCGGTTTCGAGGTCGTTCGAGATGTCGAGCCCGGTGAGGCCGTGTACATCGCCGCCAACGGCGAGCTCTACTCGCGTCAGTGCGCAGAGAACCCCGTGCTCATCCCCTGCTCGTTCGA
>JBDKLU010000115.1:0-2652 GCA_039795475.1 Actinomycetota bacterium
GGGCTCGTCGGTGACCCCCGCGGTTCCGATGACTCGTCGCGAGGCGAAGGCGCTCTTCGAAGCGGAGCAGAAGGCTGCCGCGAAGGCTGCGAAAGCCAAGAAGCCGATCGAGCAGCCCAAGGTGATTGAGCCCGTCGCCCTTCGACAAGCTCAGGAACCAATCACCGAGCCTTCTGCACGCGAATCTTCCAAGCCAAAGCTCAAGGCCAAGCCCAAGCTCGTCGTTCCTAAGCTGGCAGCAATCGCGAAAACGAAGCCAGCCAAGCCAGTGAGTGATCGCCGTCGCACGGCTCGTGTGACCACCTTGGTTGCGATGGCTTTCGTCGCAGGTTTGGCTGTAGCAACAACGGTTCCGGCAAACGCTCTGCTCACCGCATCCGATGTTCGTGCCATGAACCTCGGTGTGTTCACGGAATCCGAAGACGGTCAGTCTGTTCAAGCAATCGACGGAGCTGTGGCTTCTGGTCGCGACAAGGTTTCGGCCCTGCAGTGGGGTGGCACTGTTGGTGGCGGCCTCTACTCAAACGTTCGATTCGTCAATAACCCGCTCGGTGCAATTCAGTGGCCGATTCGCCAGTCGTGCCCGGTCAGTGACATGTACGGATGGCGTTCCAACCCGTGGGGTTCAGGTTCCGAGTTCCACCACGGTGTCGACTTCAACCCCGGCGAGGGTTATCCGATTCAGTCCATCGCAGATGGTGTCGTCACTCTCGTGAGTAACGGAAACTCCAGCAACTACGGTGCCCTCGGTTGGTACGTGACGGTCACTCACAAGATCAACGGTCACGTTGTTGAGAGCACGTACGCACACATGCTCGCCGGCAGCATCCAGGTTCGACTGGGTCAGACCGTTCGCGTGGGAGACATTCTCGGTCAGGTCGGGAGCACGGGTGCATCGACCGGTGCTCACCTTCACTTCCAGCTTGTGATCGACAAGGTCATGGTTGACCCGTGGCCCTGGCTGACCGAAAACGCTAAGTAGCGACTGGCCTTCGCTTTAGCGAATCCAGACTGCCGCGCTTGCGGGCAGCTCGCCATGCGAGACGTCAGCACTGGCAATCAGCACGTCACCGGCGGGCAGCTCGATGGGCGCATCTGACATGTTGAAGTAGACGCGAACGCTTCCGTTGCGAAGTGCGAGCACCTCCACCGGGAAGCCCGGCAGCCACTCCACACTCCCGGTGCCGAGATTGAAATCACGGCGGATGCGCAGCAGCGAGCGGTACAACTCGAGGGTTGATCCGTCGATGCCCTCTTGAATATCGCGAGCGTATTCGCGATATTCCGCGGGCTGTGGCAGCCAGGTGTTGGCACTGGGGCCGAAACCGTACGCAGGCGCATCAGCAACCCAGGGGATGGGCACGCGGCAGCCGTCGCGGCCATACGATTCGCCGTTCGTTCGCCAGAAAGTGGGGTCTTGGCGCAGTTCGTCGGGGATGTCGATCGCCTCTGGCAGGCCAAGCTCTTCGCCCTGGTAGAGGTAAGCGCTGCCGGGCAGCGAAAGCATGAGCGTGGTTGCTCCGCGTGCGCGGAGCAGACCTTCGGCACGGTCGGGTTTCGGTTCGGTCTTGGGGCCAACACCGGTGATGCGGTCGGCGGTCATTGTGCTTGGGTCGAGAGCCAGTCGTGTCGCGTGACGAACCTGGTCGTGGTTCGAGAGCACCCAGGTGCTCGGTGCCCCAACGGCGTGGAAAGCAGAGAGCGAGTCATCGATGACCTTGCGCAACTTCTCGGGAACCCAGCGCGTAACAAGGTAAGGAAAGTTGAACGCCTGCATCATCTCGTCATGGCGCACCCACTCGGCCATCTTGGTCAGAGGCTCAACGAAGGCTTCGGCACACAGCACTCGGTCGCCCGCGTATGATTCGAGCAACTTTCGCCACTCGCGATAGATCTCGTGCACGCCGTCGTTACCGAAGTAGGGGTTCTCCGGCCGGTCTTCCGGCGGGGCCATCCAGTAGGCGTTGTCGCGGATGAAGTCCGGCAAGCCAACCTTCTTGGCAAGACCGTGGGCAACGTCGACGCGGAATCCGTCGATTCCCTTGTCGAGCCAGAATTTCAAAATCTCAATGAACCGGTCTCGCACCCAGCGGTTGGTCCAGTCAAAGTCAGGCTGGCTCGAATCAAATAGGTGCAAGTACCACTGTCCAGGTGTTCCGTCGGGGTTTGTGATGCGGGTCCAGGCGGGGCCGCCAAAAACGGATTCCCAGTTGTTCGGCGGAAGCTCGCCGTTTTCACCCTTGCCTTCGCGGAACATGTAGCGGGCGCGCTCTTCACTTCCCGGGCCAGCGGCAAGCGCCGCCTTGAACCATTCGTGTTCTTCTGACGAGTGGTTGGGAACCAGGTCAACGATCACGCGCAGGCCGAGGCTGTGCGCGTGCACGAGCATCTCGTCGAAGTCACTCATGGTGCCGAAGAGTGGATCGACATCGCAGTAGTCGCTGACGTCGTAGCCGGCATCCTTTTGTGGGCTCTTCTGGAACGGCGAGAGCCAGATGGCGTCGATCCCAAGCTCAGCCAGCTTGGGCAGTCGTGCGTTAATTCCAGGCAGGTCGCCGATTCCGTCGCCGTTGGCGTCCGCGAACGATCGGGGATACACCTGGTAGATAACAGCGCTGCGCCACCACTCGTGGCCGGTTGAATTGGTAGTCT